>JAFDWQ010000001.1:948643-1117355 GCA_018268395.1 Armatimonadota bacterium
GACGAAGGGCATGGAAAAGCTGGGTCACGGACAGGGATACCTCTACCCGCACGACTTCCCGGATGCGTGGGTGAAACAGGCGTACCTCCCGGAAGGCGACCTGGACACTCCTTACTATGAGCCGTCGGACAGAGGTTACGAAGCCCGTATGGACGAGCGCCGGAGGAGGAGGGGCGGTTAGCCAGGTTTGAACCTGACCGCCAGGTATCCTCGACGTATGTCGCGCGTCAAAGAAGGCGATCGGGTCCGTGTCGTCTCTCGACCGATCACGGAGCAGGACCGCACCGTCTACGGGTACTACGAGCACATGAAGGGGCTCACCGGGATCGTCGAGAACGTGTACGGCAAGGACGAGGTCGCCGTCAAGGTCGATCTTGACTGCCTGCCGAAAATCCCGGCCGATCTTCATAAAGACGCGACCCGTCGGATGCGCGAGCGCTTCACGGAATCGGTCGGTGAGGAAGCCCGGAAACAGCTCTCCAAAGAAGAACTCGAGTTCGTACCGCACTACATGTTGCTCGTCCGCGCCGAGGACCTCGAGAAGGCCTAAGCGTCCAGAACCAACTTACGCCCCGATCGCGTCCTGGAAGGCGTCGATGCCTGACACCGCCAACTTCTTCGTTTCGCTGGCGCTGATCCCCGTCATGGGCTTTGCGGCGGTTTGGATCGTCTCACGGATGGTCCAAGGTGACCTTGGCGTCGCACCCGGACTCGGGGGGCTTTGCGTCTTGGTCGCCCTCATGATGATCGCCGTCCTCGTCCCGGAACAGCGGATGACGGCACCGGTCTTCCTGGTGACCGTCGTGACGATGGCCTTCTTCCCGTTCGCCGAGACCTATCTGGAACGGATCGGACTCGACAGTGCGGAGACGGACAGGCTGGACCGGGCCCACCGAGAGCTCGCCGTCAGGCCAGAGAACGTCCCCGCGCGTTTCGATCTGGCCCGTGCGCTCTACGACCGTGGCCTTTCCGGCCATGCGATCGCCTTGGCCGAAGACGCTCTGAACGGCCTGTCGGCCCACATGGACCCCTTGACGAACCGGTCTCAAAGGGACCTCTTCGTCAACGAGGACATCATGGTGAAGAAGTGGCGCCGCGACCTCAAAGACCCGCGGGCCTTCGATCCTGTCAAGTGTCCGGACTGCGGCGCTCAAAACCCTCCAGGACACCTGGCGTGTGCGAAATGTAAGGGGCCCTACCTTCTGACGCTCGCCCGAAAGGCGGACCGCCAGGGACGGATCATCGGCAGGCTCCTGACCGGATGGTCGCTGACGGCCGCACTGCTCGTCGGGTGCGCATGGATCGGGGTCTCCGTGAAGTGGCCGGACAACGCGGGCTTCATCGCGGCCCTGATCGCGGCGATCGGCGGCGTCATGACTTGGCTGTTCCGTCCACGGACCCTCCGCGGCTAAGCGACCGTGCCTTGGGCCGTCCTCGTTTGAACCTGAACAAGGCATAATAACGGCAAAATGGCAGGCCATTCTAAGTGGAAGAACATCCGGCTGCGCAAGGGCAAGCAGGATGCGATCCGAGGCAAGCTCTTTACGAAGCTGGCCCGTGAGATCATCGTCGCAGCCCGAATGGGCGGCGGCGACCCGGACACGAACGCGCGGCTACGGTTGGCCGTCGAAAAGGCGAAAGAGAACTCGGTCCCCAAGGACAACATCGAGCGGGCGATCGCCAAAGGCTCTGGCGGCGGTGAAGGGACCAACTACGAAGAGATCCTCTACGAGGGTGTCGGTCCGGGAGGGGTCGCGTTCATGGTCGAGGTCTACAGCGACAACCGGAACCGGACGGTCGGCGAACTTCGCCACGCGTTCACGAAGGGTGGTGGTGCCCTCGGCGAGAACGGCAGCCAAGCGTGGCAGTTCAAACACTGCGGTCAGATCGTCGTCGAGAAGTCCGACACGGACGAGGAGACTTTGACGATGGCCGCTCTCGACGCCGGTGCCGAGGACGTCGTCGCGGACGAGGAGACGTTCACCGTCACGACGCCGATCGCCAATCTGCACGCCTGTAACGATGCGCTCAAGTCGGCCGGGATCCCGACCCACGACGTGGGACTGACGCGGATGCCGACGAACTTCGCGACCCCGGACGCTGACGATCTTCGCAGAGTGGTCCGGCTCATCGAGGCGCTCGAAGATCTGGACGACGTCCGGGAGACGTTCGTGAACGTCGACATCCCCGAGGAGATCTTCGCCGACGCCTGAGGTCGGATCGGCCGTGGGCGAACCGGGGTGGGACATATGAGCGCGACCGCAGAACCTGTCGGCCGTGTCGGGACGCCTTGGGTGACCCTGATCCTGATCGGGCTCAACTTCGTCGTCTCCCTCCTCGCCACGCTCGATCCGAACCTTCGTCTGGAACTTGCATTCGAGCCCGGCCGGCCCAGCCTCTTCACGGCTTTGGCGAGCCTCTTCCTTCACGCCAACACGCTCCACCTCCTCGGCAACATGGTGTTCCTCGCAGCGGTCGGCCCGAGGGTCGAGTCCGTGGCCGGCCGGACAGCGTACGGCTTGATCTACGTCATCGGCGGTGCAGCAGGCGTGCTGGCCCATTGGGTGGTCTCCCGCGCGGTCGGCGGGACGCCTTTGATGGGCGCCAGCGGGGCGATCGCGTCGTGCGCCGGCTATTGTGCGGTGCGGTTCATGAGCAGGCGGGTGCCTCTCGCCCCCAAACTCAGCGTGACCGTCGGCACCGTCACCCTGGTCTGGGTCGCCCTTCAAGCGATCGGGGCGTTCGTGAAGGTCGGCGAACAGCACAGCGGTGGGCCGGCGTTCTGGACCCATCTTGTCGGATTCGGTGCCGGCCTCCTCCTCAGCCTGCTGTTCAGGGCCCCGCAGCAAGCCCGGCGTCAGTTCGGCCACGACGTCCTGGAGCAAATGACCGAACGGGGCCCGGCCGCCCTCGCCCAGGCGGCCGAACGCCACCTCGCCGAACATCCGGACGATACGAAAGCCTTGAACGACCTGGCCTCGGCCGCCAACCAAATGGGCGACCGTGAGCAAGAGTCGGGCGCCCTTCTCCGGTTGCTCGACCTCTTGCCGACCCCTTCCCAACCGAACGTCCTCGAACGCCTGGAAGCCTGCGGCGCCTTGGGGGCGCTCCCGGCCGTCCGACGTCTCAAACTGGCGGAGACGCACAAAGCGACCCGCCCCGACGTCTCCAAGCGGCTGTCGTACAGCATCGACGAATCGGATCCGCTCCGTCCTGAAGCTCTGCTGGCTCTGGCGACGTTGGAAGAGGGCGAAGGTCGGGACGCGGTGACCGCCGAACTCCGCGAACGGTTCGCTTTGCACCCGGCGACCGAGATCGCGAGGCAAAAGGGGCTGCTCCGATGACGTTAAAACAGCGCTGGAGGAACGTCCGTCCTTACATCCTGGCGCCGTTGATCTACTTGATCGCCAGGTCGTTGAACCTGACATGGAGGATCCGGGTCGAAGGGTTCGACCGGATCGCCAAGCTTCCGGGCGGGGCCATCTACGCCGGTTGGCACGGGCGCACCATGGTCGCGGCCAGCTTCTTCCGCAAGAAGGGCGTTTGGACGATCATCAGTCAGAGCAAAGACGGAGACATGCAGGACACGATCTTCCGGAAGTTCGGCTTCAATACGATCCGTGGATCGACAGGCAGGGGCGGGGTCAAGGCCGCGATCGAGTCCATCGAGGTCCTCAAGAAAGGGGCGGTGATGGCGTTTACGCCCGACGGTCCCCGCGGTCCGAGCGGGATCGTCCAGGGCGGCATCATGCTGATGGCGAAGAAGTCCGGGGCTTGGTTGGTACCTGTCGGCGTTTCGGCCGACCGGCGGTGGCTGGTCAAGACTTGGGACCGTTACATGGTGCCGAAATGGTTCGCACGGTGCACGATGGTCTTCGGGGAGCCCTTCCAGATCCCTTCGGACGCCAGCGAACAGGAGGTCGAGGCCTACCGGCTCAGGCTGGAACAGGAGATGCACCGGCTTCAGGACGAAGCCGAAGCCAAGATGGGGCACGGCAGTGCCGAGGCCGCAGCAGCGACGACTTAAAACTCCGTATCCGGAAACGCCTCGGCAAGGGCCGCCCTCGTCGCTTCCTCCCCAAAACCTTTGGACGTCAAAGACCGCGCAGCCTTTCTCGGATCGGAGAAGCGTTTCGTGCGGAGCCAGGCTTTGGCGGCTTCCGATTCGTCCGCTTCGGAGTACGCGGTCATGGCTCGGTCCAGCACCGCTTCGTCGACCCCGCGCCGCTCCAGCTTGGCCGCGACCTTGAGCCGGCCGTCGAATCTCTGCGACTTGGCGAGTTCGGCCTCCCGGTCGGCGAGCCGCTCGTCCATCACGAACTTCTTAGACTTGCAGTAAGCCACGATCCGTTCGAGTTCGGCCTCTTCGACGCCCTTCTTGGCCAAGAACGACCGTAGCTCCGCTTCCGACTTTTCGCTAGCCGCGAGGTATCGAAGGGCCGGGCCCAAGGCGGGGTCTGGACCGGCGCTCACTCTTCGATCGCGGCAACGGCCGTGGCCGGTTCCGGCTTGGCCAATAGCTTGGCCCGGATCTTGGATTCCAGTTCGGCCCTCACTTCGGCGTTCGTGTCAAGGTACTCCCTGGCGTTGTCCCGACCCTGCCCCAGCCGGACCTCGCCGTAGTTGTAGTACGTACCGGCCTTGGTGATGTGGCCCAGTTCGACGGCTTGGTCGAGGACTTCGCCCGACTTGCTGATGCCGTGTCCGAAGATCACGTCGAATTCGGCCTGCCGGAAGGGCGGGGCGACTTTGTTCTTCACGACCTTCACCTTCGTCCTGGCGCCATAGGCTTCCGTGCCGTTCTTCAAGAACTCGCCGCGCCGGACTTCCAACCGGACGGAGGCCCAGAATTTCAGGGCCCGTCCGCCAGGGGTCGTCTCGGGGTTGCCGAACATGACGCCGATCTTCTCGCGGATCTGGTTGATGAAGATCGCGGACGTCTTGGTCTTGTTGAGGGAGCCGCCCAACTTTCGAAGGGCTTGGGACATCATCCTCGCTTGAAGGCCGACGTGACTGTCGCCCATGTCGCCTTCGATCTCGCTCTTGGGGACGAGGGCGGCGACCGAGTCGAGGACGACGATGTCCATCGCCCCGGAACTGATCATGGCGTCCATGATCTGGAGCGCCTCTTCGCCCGTGGTCGGTTGGGCGACGTAGAGTCGGTCCACGTCGACGCCAAGGGTCTTCGCGTACTCCGTGTCGAGCGCGTGCTCCGCGTCCACGAACAAGGCCATGCCGCCGGACTTCTGGGCTTCGGCCACACAGTGAAGGGCCAGCGTCGTCTTGCCGCTCGACTCCCCTCCGTAGATCTCCGTGATCCTGCCGCGGGGGAGGCCACCGACGCCAAGGGCGATGTCGAGGCTGAGCGAACCCGTAGAAACGGCGTCCACCTGCTCCGTCGTCCCTTCTCCGAGCCGCATGATCGTGCCTTTGCCAAAGCTCTTCTCGATCTGCTGGAGCGCCAGCTCCAAGGCCCTTTCCCGATCCGTCATGCCGTTTTTCTCCGTGGTCGCCATCGTCTGCCTCGTCCGGAAACAGTAGACATCAATTTACCATAGGTTGGTTGACGAATCAAGGCCTTGTCGTGTGAAACCGGGATACGGGCCCTTCCTTTAAGGGAGGGCGCTTCCGTTCGTGCGGCGGCCCCTCGTCTTTGGCGTAGACTCGGGCCGCCTGAAAAACCTGCTCGCACTCGCACTGGCGCTGACGGGCTTGACCGCGACCGCGCAACAGACCGTCATCCGCATGATGGCGGGGCCTGCGTTCGGCATTCCCCCGAAGGACGACCCGAACCCGCGCAACCTCACCCGCAGGGCGGTTTTCGACGAGTTCCACCGTCAGAACCCGGACGTCCGCGTCGTCAACGCGGGCGGTCTGGAAATGGTCGGAGACCAGGCCGAGGTCAATTTCCTGATGTCGATGGCGGGCGATACCGCACCCGACGTGTTCTACGTCAACTTCCGACAGTACTTCAACTACATCGACCAAGGCTTCTGCCGCCCCCTCGACGACCTCCTCGACGCCGATCCGGACTCGAAACGGCGCGTGCTCCCCGAGGTCGAAAAGGTCTTGCGCCACTACGACGGACGCATGTACGCGATGCCGTTCTATCAGGTCGCCCAAGCGCTGTACTACCGCAAGGACCATTTTCGGGAAGCCGGGCTCGATCCGAACGAACCGCCCCAAGACTGGGAGCAGTTCCTCGCTTACGGACGCAAACTGACCGAGCGCGGCGGAAGGAACGGATTCGTCTTCGAACAGGGACTCGGCGGGAAGGGTTACTGGTGGACGAACTTCGTCTGGCAAGCGGGCGGCGAGGTCCTCCAGCCCGCCGACCGCGGCTATTCCCGAGCGGTCGTCGGTTCGCCTGAAGCGGCGAAAGCCCTGGACTTCTATCGCAGGCTGGTCCGAGAAACGTGGACCGGGGCGGACGGCAAGACGTACGGTCCGGTCGCATCGATCTCGAGCGATTGGAGCCGGGACGTCCGCGAGGGCCGGATCAGCATGTGGTTCGCGTACACGAACGACGTGCTTCTGAGCATCAGTGACCTACCGCCCTCCCAGATCGGCGTCGCGGCCCTTCCCGCCGGGCCCGCAGGACGGGCCAACGAGATCAACTCCGGCATGTGGGCGGTCAGTTCACAGGTCAAGGATCCGAAGAAGATCGAAGCCTGCTGGAGGTTCATCAAATTCTTCGTCAGCCAAGAAGCCGCCCGCGTCCAGACCGAAAAACTCGTCGAACTGGGACTCGGCAGTCTCGTCAACCCGGTGCTTTTGAAAAAGTTCGGGCACAGCGACATCGCTGAGGCCATCGATCCTGGTTATGTCGAAGCGAACGTCGAAGTCTGGAAGACAGGTCATCCGGAGCCGTACGGACGGAACTCGCAGCAGGTCTACGAGTTCTTGGACCTCGCCCTCGACCGGGCGAAACTGCAGGACACGCCTTCCCTTCAAATCCTAAAAGACGTCGAAGCCGAGATGAACAAGCGGCTGCTCGGCTATATCGAGCCGCAGGAACTCGCGGCCAAGAGACAGACTGTTGCGATATCGATAGGTTTTATCGGAATTATTGGATTGATCCTCGGAATTACGGCGCTCCGAAAGGCACGGCGCACGTTGGCGGTCTACGAAGACAGGCTACCGGCGGGGTCGGACCGGAAACGTGTGCTCCGGTTTGTCGCCGCTTGCCTGTTGCCCGCCGGTCTCAGCATGCTCGTATGGGCGTACTATCCCTTGCTCGCGGGCCTTGTCATCGGCTTCCAGGACTACAGGATCGTTCAAGGCACGAAGTGGGTCGGGCTTGACAACTTCGTCTCCGTCTTGACGCAACCCGTCTTCTACCACGCGGTGCTCAACTCGTTCCTGTACGTACTGCTGACGATCGGAATCGGCTTCCTCTTACCGGTCGCATTGGCCGTCGCCCTGAACGAGATCACGCGGTTCCAACTTCTGTTCCGGACGCTCTTCTATCTTCCGGCCATGACGAGCGGCGTCGTGATCTCCTTCCTCTGGCGGCAGATCTATGACAAAAAGCCAGAGGGCCTCCTGAACCAACTTGTGGCTCCCTTCGCGCCCGCTTTGAACCCCGTGCTCGACGCGTTCCACGGCCCTCATTTGACGGCGGCCAACGACTGGCTGGGCGATCCCAAGCTCGCCCTCCTCGCCGTCGTGATCCCGGGGATCTGGGCCGGTGCAGGGCCAGGCTCGATCCTCTATCTCGCCGCCCTCAAGAACATCCCCGACGAACGCTACGAAGCCGCCGATCTCGACGGAGCCTCGTGGGTCCAGAAGCTATGGAGGATCACGATGCCGGGGCTCAAGCCTCTCATGCTCATCAACCTGCTCGGCGTGTTCATCGGCGGATTTAAAGCGATGGACAACGTGTTCATCTTGACCAAGGGCGGACCGCTCTACGCGACGCACACCATCGGCCTCGAAGTCTGGAAGAACGCGTTCATGTACCTCAAGTTCGGGTACGCGACCGCTGCCGCTTGGGTCATGGGCGCGATCCTGATCGGCTTCACCGTCACGCAGATCCGGTACCTGACGCGCCTGCGTTTCGGGACGGCGAAGGTCTGACGGGTCCGGTCAGTGCCGACCGTGCTCGAGCGGCCATCGTTCGCATTCGACGAGGACAGGCGGCGGAACGCCCTTGACGGGAGCCGGAACGTCCGGGCCGTTGGGATCTTGCCCCCAACCCCGCTCGGCCTCGAGCCATAGCCAACGTGCCCGCAACGTCGACGCCACCCCGAACCTCTCGTCCACGAACGTGAACGCCCTGTCCCGGTAGATCCGACCGACGACGAAGAACAGGTCCAGCATGGGGACAAGCCCGAGGGCCTGACGAAGATCGTCCATTTCCGCGAGGTACTCCTGACGGGTCACCCGCCCAGGATACTGTGCCATTCTCTGGGGATCGACACGTTCTTGGTCGCCGACGTCGGGCTCGACGCGAAGAGCGCCGGATCGCAAGCCGTCTACACCTATTTGGCGGGCCAGTCGCCTGTCCCCGTGCCCGGCGAAGCGTACTTCGTTCCGCTCGGTCCCCGGCGCGCCATCGGCTACGTGCTCGCCGTCCGCGAAGCCGATGAACGATCGCTCGGGTTCGCACCGTCCCGCCTGAGGCCGTTAGGAGCGCGTGTCGAGGGCCTGGCCTTGCCGTCCCAGACCCTCGACCTTGTCCGGGAAGTCGCCCGGCAGACCTTGAGCCCGATGTCCGTCGCCTTGACGGTCGCCGTGCCTCCTTCGGTGCGGGAAAGGCTGGTGACGACGTGGCGGGCGGTCGACCCGCGCCCGACATGCGACGAACCCTTGACCACCGCCCAACAGGAAGCTTTGCGCGTCCTCAAGGACCACGGTGGACTCACGGACAGCAAAGCCGCCCCTCTGGCCGACGGGGCGAAGAGTTCGTTGCGGGCCCTGGAGCGCCGGGGTCTCGCCGTCCAGTCCGTCGAATTAAGCCGGCGACGGGAAGACAACCGGCTCACCGGGCATTTCCGGTTGACGGCAGACCAGGCCAAAGTCGAAACGTTCCTGACCGGTCCGGGCAAAAGACGCCCCGCACAGACGGTCACCCTGATGAGGCTCCAAGGGTCTGAGTCCGCGAGTTTCAGCGTGCAAGAGATCAAGAGCTTGGGCGGAGTCACCGACCAGACGATCAAAGCTCTGGTCCAAGCCGGTCTGCTCGAAGAAGAGTCCGGATCCCCGTCCGGCCTCAAGGCCCCACCACGACCGAACGACCACCAGCAGGCCGCCATCGATGCGATCGGGCGACCGCTCCGCGAAGGACGCCACGAGGAGTTCCTGCTCTTCGGCGTGACCGGCTCGGGAAAGACCGAGGTCTACCTCCGTTGCGCCGCCGAGGCCCTCAAGCGCGGCAGGCAAGTGCTGTACCTTGTCCCCGAGATCGCCCTCACCGCCCAAGTCATCGCCCAACTCCGCGAGCGGTTCGGCGACCAGGTCGCCGTCGTCCACTCGAACATGACCCCCGCCGAGCGCCTCGACAGTTGGCTCAAGGTGAAGAACGGCGAGTGCCCGGTCGTGCTCGGGCCCCGGTCCGCCGTCTTCGCCCCGCTCACCAACGTCGGACTGATCGTGGTCGACGAGGAACACGAGTCGAGCTACAAACAGGAGAACGCCCCCCGCTACCAGACCAAAGCGCTCGCGTCGTACCTGGGCCGACTCTCGGGCTGCCCGGTCGTCTACGGGTCGGCCACGCCGAGCATCGAGTCGTTCTTCGCGGCCGAGCGGGGCGACACGACCCTGTTGCGCCTCCCTTCCCGGGCCGCCGAGGCCGTCCTCCCCACCGTCGAGGTGGTCGATCTGGCCCAGCTCTACCGCGAAAGAAGGCCGTCCGTGCTGTCGCCGCAACTCGACGACAAAGTCCGCGAAGCCTTGGCTCGCCAGGAACAAGCGATCCTCTTCTTGAACCGCCGCGCCTACTCGCCGTTCCTCATCTGCAGGGATTGCGGCCACCGGTTCATGTGCCCCCACTGTGCGGTCTCCCTGGCCTTCCACCGCCGCGACCGCAAGATGCGCTGCCACCAGTGCGGACACCAGGAGGACGTGACCGAGACGTGCCCCGAGTGCGGCGGAACACGGGTCGCGCCGTTCGGGACAGGGACCGAAAAGGTCGAAGAGACGGTCCAGGCCCTGTTCCCCGACGCCAAGGTCAGCCGTCTCGACCGGGACGTCGCCCGCAAGAAGGGCGCGCTCGAAGAGACCATCGCCGCCTTCCGGAGCCGGACGAACGACATCCTCGTCGGGACGCAGATGGTGGCCAAAGGGCTCGACTTCCCCAACGTCACGGTCGTAGGGGTCGTCGCCGCGGACGTGTCGCTGAACGTTCCCGACTTCCGCGCGGGCGAGCGCACCTTCCAACTCCTGTCCCAGGTCGCGGGGCGGGCGGGCCGAGGGACGTCGCCGGGGACGGTCGTCATCCAGACCTTGAGCCCGACCAACGAGGCCGTGCTCTGCGCGCGCGACCACGAATACGAAGGCTTCTACCGGAGCGAACTCGAGCAACGGCGCGAAGCCGGCTATCCGCCGTTCAAGCGGCTCGTCAACGTGCTCGTGACGGGCGAGAACCGCCAGGACGTCGTCGGGCTCGCGGCCGTCGCGGGACAACGCCTCCGCCTTGCGCTGGCAGGAGTGGAGGTGCTCGGGCCGGTCGACTGCCCGATCGAGCGGCTCCAGAACCTCTGGCGCCGCCACATCCTCGTCAAGATGGAACCCGGCTCCGACCCCGGCCCGGTCCGTGACGCGCTGGAAGGGCTGAAAGCGTCGAAGGCGCGGCTGGTGATCGACGTCGACCCGGCGTCGTTGGTGTGAACCTCGGCCTCTCGCCCCCTCCGTCCCGCCGGAGCGGTCCACCTCCCCCGAGTGCGGCACGGACCATCCGCGTTCAGGGGAGGACCTTCTTCGCTTCTCTGACGAGAAGGTCGCCGTGAGAAGCCGATCAGACTCCGCGCCATCGCCTGACCCGCTCCGACCCCCTCCGTCTGCGGGCACGGACATCCCGCAGCCACCTCCCCCGAGTGCGGCACGGACCATCCGCGATCAGGGGAGGATCTCACGCCCACGAGGTCCTCCCCTGATTCCGCGATGATCGTGCGCGGCATCGGGGGAGGTGGACCGCTCCGGCGGGACGGAGGGGGTAAACAGCCGCATGCCGAAACCCCGCGTGCGGTCGGCGAAGACGGTCGGGAAAGGCCGGCGGCTCCGCGCCGACATGAGCCTGCCCGAGGTCTTGCTCTGGCAGGAGCTCCAAAAGAAGCAGTGGGGCCGCAAGTTTCGGAGGCAGCACCGCCACGACCCCTACGTCCTCGATTTCTTCTGCGCCGAGGTCGGGCTCGACGTCGAGATCGACAGCGCCTGGCACGACGGCCGCGCGGCGCAAGACGAGGCGCGGGACGAGCACCTCCTGTCGCTCGGCCTGTGCGTGCTGCGGATCCCGGCGGAAGACGTCCTCGACAGCCCGGAAGCCTGCGCGTCCTGGATCGCCGACGCCTGCGACGAAGTCTCCACGTGGCGGGCGCTCGGCAGACCGGCCGGCTTCAGGTCGGAACAACGCGTGAGACGTCCGTCTCGTTGACCCGCCCGCGCCTCAAACCTGCAAGACTGCGTGTACTGTCTACATGATCGCGTGTCAATGCTGCAGGACCGCGTGTCAACCCTGCAAGACCGCGTGTCAAGCGAGCAAGATTGTGTGTCAATCCTGCAAGACCGCGTGTCAACGCTGCATGACCGCGTGTCAAGCGAGCAAGATTGTGTGTCAATCCTACATGTCCGTGTGTCCGGTCACAGGACGGAGGCTCCTGCAGACCTGACACACGCTCCTGTCGACTTGACACGGAACCTTGTCAAAAGGACAGGAAGAACCGTACGTCGGACATGTCCCCTGTCAAGGCCGACGACCGGCCTTGTGCCCTTGACGACCGCACAAGCAGGATCGACACGCCCGTTAGACGGATGGACGAACACGGGGTGCAACCGGTCTTGCCCCTTGGTCCGCCGGCCCCACGATGACGTTTCCCGTAGCCGGAACCGGCTTCCCGGTACCCTTGCGCCTGGATGACGGTCCGCGAGCTGAGGCAAAAGTATCTGGGGTTCTTCGAATCGAAGGGGCACACGCCCTTTCCGAGCGGCTCCCTCGTGCCCGTCGACGTGACCGGGCGTCTCGACGAATCCTTGCTCTTCAACGGCGCGGGGATGGTGCAGTTCAAGCCCTACTTCCGGGGCATCGCCGAGCCGCCGAACAAGCGCCTCGCGACCGCCCAGAAGTGCCTGCGCACGGGCGACATTGACGAGGTCGGCGACCTCTCCCATCTGACCTTCTTCGAGATGATGGGCAACTTTTCCTTCGGCGACTATTTCAAGCAGGGCGCGATCGACCTCTCGTGGGAGTTCATCACCTCGCCGCAGTGGCTCGCCCTCGACCCGGTGCGGCTGTCGGTGACGGTGTTCGAGGAGGACGACGAGGCCTTCGCCTGCTGGTCGCGGCACTTCGGATCGGTCGGGATCGACCCGGCGACGCGCGTCTTCCGGCTTGGCGAAGAGACGAACTACTGGCCCGCGGGGGCGTTTTCGAGCGGCCCGCCCGGCCCCTGCGGCCCGAACACGGAGATGTTCTACTGGGTCTCGGACGACCCCGTCCCGCCGACCGTGGTCTCGGCCGACGGCACGGGCTATAGCCGCGAGGACTGGATCCGGGACGACGCCGAGAAGCGCTGGCTGGAGTTCTGGAACGACGTCTTCATCCAGTACGAGTGGCAGGGCCTGCCTGTGCCGGAGGGCGGTTACACCAAGACGGGGATGCCCGATCTGCCCTTCCAGTCCGTCGACACGGGCATGGGGCTGGAGCGTTCGGCGGCGGTCTTAGGGCTGAAGTCGAGCGTCTACGACACCGACGTCTTCCGACCGCTGTTCCGCGCGATCGCCTCCTGCGGGCGGGGCACGGCGTACGGGTCGGACGAGACGACGGACCGCGCGATGCGGATCATCGCCGACCACCTCCGCGCCGCGAGCTTCTGCATCGCCGACGGGATCCTGCCTTCGAACACGGGCCGCGGCTACGTGCTGCGCCGTTTGATCCGTCGCGCGGTCTTGAAAGGCCAGCGGGTGCTCGGTTTCGACGAGCTGTTCGCGCACAAGGTGCTCGACGGGATCATCGACGCGATGGGCGACCACTACCAGGAGCTGCACTTCCGCCGGGACGTGATCGCGGAGACGCTGAAGAACGAGGAGTCGCAGTTCCGCCGCACGCTCCAGGCGGGGTCCGAGATCTTGGCGACGCACTTGCGGGACTGGGACGAGGGTTCGAAGCGTCCGGGCGAGACGTTGGACGGCGAGGTCGTCTTCCGGCTCTACGACACGTACGGTTTCCCGCTCGAGGTCACTCAGGAGATCTGCGCGGAGAAGGGCGTGGCGGTCGACATGGCGGGCTATAAGCGCGCTCTGGCCGAGGCGCAGGAGCGGTCGCGCGCGGCCGACGAACGCGAGACGGTCTATGGCGGCGTGGTGCAGTTGTTCGTCTTCGAGACCGACGACGGCAAGCCGACGCCGACGGCTTTCAGGGGCTATGAGACGACGTCGGCCAAGAGCCTGATCGTGGGCGCCTTGCCCGACGTGGACGAGGACGGCGTCGCGACGGGCCCGGTCGTGATCGCGCTCGACGAGTCACCGTTCTATGCGGAAAGCGGCGGTCAGGTGAGCGATACCGGGACTCTTTCGGTCTTGTCTCCGGGCGCCGGGTCGTCGGTGCTCCGGGTCGTCGACGTCACCAAGCAGGACGGCGTCATCGTGCACCTCGTCGAACCCGACGCGCCGCTCGGGCACGAAGGCAAACCCCAGTCCGAGGCCGCGCAAGTGCTGCAGGAACAGTTGTTCCGGCAAGCGGTGGACGCCGAGGTCGACGCGGACAGGCGTCGGGCGGTCACGCGCAACCACACGGCCACGCACCTGCTCCACGCTGCGCTGCGCCAAGTGCTGGGGGGCCACGTGACGCAAGCGGGTTCGCTCGTCGGGCCCGACCACCTACGGTTCGACTTCACGCACGGCAAAGCGATGACGCCTGAAGAGACGGCGCGGGTCGAGCGGATCGTGAACGAGGAAGTGTTGAAGGCGCAACCCGTGACGGTCTACACCGACGTGCCGATCGACGAGGCCCGCAAGATGGGGGCGATGGCGCTCTTCGGTGAGAAGTACGGCGAACATGTCCGCGTCGTGCAGATCGGAGGCATGGGCCCTTCCGAGCCGAGCTGGTCGCGCGAACTCTGCGGGGGGATCCACGTCCGGAACACGGGCGAGATCGGCCTCTTCAAGATCCTGCACGAAGCGAGCGCGGCGAGCGGCGTGCGCCGCATCGAGGCGGTCACCGGGTTGGGCGCCTACGACTGGGCTCTCGGACAAGAGGCCTTGCTCGGCGAGGCCGCCGAGCGGTTGAAGTCCAACCCCAAGGAGATCGTGGGGGCGATCGACCGCACTCTCGATTCTTTGCGCGAGGAACGCAAGAAGCGCGAACGGTTGGCCCAGCAGGGGACCGGCGGCCAGCAGTCGAGCGAACAGATCGGCCCGGTGACGCTCGTCGTCGAGAAGCTCCGCGACGCTGATCCGAAGGACGCCCAGGCGCGGGCGGACCGGATCGTCGAACAAGGCCCGGACAGGGTCGCACTGATCGCCAACGCCACCGACGGCAAGTTGCTGTTCGCGGTCAAATGCGGCGAGGCTGCCGTCAAGTCCGGAGCCCATGCCGGGAACATCGTTAAGGCCGTCGCGACCGCGGCCGGGGGCGGCGGCGGCGGGCGCCCGGACTTCGCCACGGCCGGCGGGAAGAACCCCGCCGGCCTGGATGCGGCCCTGTCCGCGGGCCGCGACACGTTAGTGGGCCAGGTCAGCGGACCGGGCGGCGCTTCCTAAGGAAAGCGGCGAGCCCGGTTCCCAGGGCGACGAGCGTGACGGGTTCGGGCACGACGTCGACGGCGGCGTTCTCGTGATCCGGCGCAAAGTCGGAGATCTGGTTGTTGTTGCCCGTCCCGACGCGCGGCCACAGGTTCCACGTGTACTTGTCGAACGCGAGCCCCTGGTTCGGCAGCTCGGACTTGGCCACTCTCGCGGTCAAGGTCGCGCCCGAAACGGTGACGGTCCCGGCACCGAAGTTCGTCGACCCTCCTTCGAAGATCCGCGTCACCGTCAACGTGGTGTCGGGCCGCATGACGACCACCGAGTCGAAGAGGATGTTCTCGGTACCGGGAATGGACGGTGAGAACCGTGCGGTGCCTTGACCACGGTCGAAACCCCAGACGTAAAGGGCACCTGTCGTCGATCCGATGACGCCGGCCATCGTCGCGCTGAAGACGTAGTCCGAACCGTCATAGCCGACCGTCGCAGAGACGACGTCGACGTCCGCGTTCGGCGGTCCGGTATAGGTCGAAATAAAGTCGCCGACGGCGTCGTTGACGGCGAAGGCCGACGAGGCGGCACAAGAGAACAGGGCGATCAGCAGAGGTGTCTTCATTCCAAGTCATCCCGCCGGCCCGACGGATCGTCGGGTCGACAGACCCCCGTAATGGTCCGGGGGTGACGGAAGTTTCAACCGGAGCGCTTTAGTCGCTCAGACGGACGTCGCGCTTGTCGGGCAAGAACAGGGCCCCGACGACGACGGTCAAGGCTGCGACCGCCATCGGATAGTAAAGCCCCGCGGTACGGACGTGGGTGGCCGCGACGATCGCCGTACTGATCAACGGGACAAGGCCCCCGAAGACGCCGTTGCCCAGATGGTAGGGCAAGGACATCGAGGAATAGCGCACTTTGGTCGGGAACATCTCGACGAGGAGGGCGGCCATGGGGCCGTAGACCATCGTGACCAACGCCACGAGCACGAAGACAAGGCCGAGGACGGCCATCGTGCTTCCGGTGTTCAGCTTGATGTCGGCGAACTCCACGACCGACTTCTTGAGCGACCGGCCGTCGGGACTGATGACGTCTTTATGGACTTCGGTCGCGGTCGTCCCGTCCGTGAACGAAACGCCGAACTTCGTCTCCGTCACGGAGTCGCCTGGCAGGATCCCGAGTTTCGTGTCGGCCTTCTTCGCAACGGTCGTCTTCGGCGTCGAAGGGGTCGATCGGGACTGTAAGGTCTTCGCCTTGACGTCGGCACATCCGGAGACGGCCTGGAAGACAGGGACGTACAGCAAGACCGCGAGCAGACACCCGGCGAGGAGGATGGACTTGCGCCCGATCTTGTCGGACAACGCCCCGAACACCACGAACAACGGCGTCGCCAGGACGAGCGCCGACGCCACGATAGTATTGGCAAGGACTTGCTCGATCTTGAGTTCGGTTTGGAGGAAGTAGAGGGCGTAGAACTGTCCCGTGTACCAGACGACCCCTTGCCCGGCGACGGCGCCGAAGAGGGCTATGGTGACGAGTTTCAAGTTCTGGGGATCGGCGAAACTGTCGCGCCAGGGGTTCTTCGACTGCTTGCCGGCGGCCTTCATCTCGACGAACACGGGCGACTCCTGCATCTTGCGCCGGACGACGTACGAGAACACGACCAGGACGCTCGAAAGCCAGAACGGGACGCGCCAACCCCAGGCTTCGAACGCTTCCTTTCCGAGCGTCATCCGGCCGCCGACGATGACGATGATCGACACCAGTAGCCCGAGCGTCGCCGTCGTTTGAATGTAGCTCGTGAAGTAACCGCGCCTATGGTCGGGCGAGTGTTCGGCGACATAGGTGGCGGCGCCGCCGTATTCTCCGCCTAGAGCCAGACCTTGGGTCATCCGGAGCAAGAGGACGAGGACCGGTGCGGCGATGCCGATCTGGGCGTATCCGGGGACGCACCCGATCGCGAACGTGGCGAGGCCCATCATCACGAGCGTCACCATGAAGGCGTGCTTGCGGCCCACGAGGTCTCCGACCCTGCCGAAGACCAGGGCGCCGAACGGCCGGACGATGAAGCCGGTCGCAAAAATCGCGAGGGTCGACAGGAGGCCCGTGGTGGGGTCGGTCTCCGGGAAGAACTGCGTCGCGATGATCGTCGCCAGACTTCCGAAGATGTAGAAGTCGTACCACTCGATCAACGTTCCCGCACTGGAAGCGGCGATGACCGTCCAGAGCTTGGCGCGCTCGACGAACGTTCGTTCAGAGGCGGTCGTCGCCGAAGCGTCCGGTTCCCGGGTCTCGGTCATTGCGGCGCAGTGTAACACGAGTCCTCGGTCTTCGGCGAGAGTGGTGCCGACGGTCGAGCCCCATCCTGACGACGACGGCCGGTATCCTGACCGGGTGGCGACGACGGACGGACGGGGATTCGGGTGGCCGTTGAAAGCCGTCGTCGAACCCCTTGCGTTCGTCGGCGAATGCACGCTCCTGGTCTTGGACATGGTCCGGCGAATCGTGCGCCGTCCGTTTGAGATCGGCGAGACCGTGAACCAAATGGCGTTCATCGGGGTCGCCAGCGTCCCGATCGTCGCTCTGACGACCTTTGCAAGCGGGGCCGTCCTCAGCCTTTACTCGGCCGAGCTGCTCGTCCGATACGGTGCGAGCAACCTCGCCGGAGCGGCCATCGGTCTGGCCGTCACCCGTGAGATCGCGCCCGTCTTAGCCGGCATCATGGTCGCGGCGAGGGCCGGGTCGGCGATGGCCGCCCAAATCGCCTCGATGGCCGTGACGGAGCAGATCGACGCCCTCCGTTCGTTGAACGTCCATCCGACGAACTATCTCGTGATCCCGCGGATCGTGGCCTGCGTCACGATGCTGCCCGTCCTCTGCCTGATCGGGATCTACAGCGGCGTCCTTGGCGGAGAGATCGTGTCCGTGTACCGCGGAGGGGTGCCTATGGGCTCGTTCTGGAACTCGGTGCGACAGTTCGTCGAGCCGACCGACTTCACGAACGGGATGCTGAAAACGGTCGTGTTCGGCCTCGTGGTCGCGGTCGTCGCGTGCCAGCAAGGACTGCGCACCAAGGAAGGGGCGGTCGGTGTCGGCCGAGCGACCACGAACACGGTCGTCGCCAGCATGGTCTTGATCTACGTCGCTAACTACTTCCTGACGGCCCTGATGTTTTCCGGAAGATAGGACGGCCCCCCGAAGGAGGCCGTGGATTGTGGGTCGGCGGCGACGAACCGCCGTACGAACCTATTGCGGCCGACGTTAAGGAACGTGACACGGCCTAGGACGTTCCGGGAATCAAGACTCCTTCGACTTTTTCGTCCGCTTCTTCCGCCACCGCTGGAACTCCTTTTCTTCGTCCGGGCCATGGACGAACACGCTCAGCGCATGGAGGGCCACGGCGATCCCCCATCCGGCGATCGGCCACATCGCCCAGTTGAGGGCACCGTTGCGAAGGTCGATCCAGAGCAGGAAAGCGTTGACGATCGCATAGACGCCGGCGTGCTGAAGAAGCTCGGCGACCTTCATCTTCCTGAACGCCGACCGGTCGCCAGACTCCAGTTCACGCGCGGATTCGGACCGGCGTTTCGCGGCCCACTCCCGTTCGGCCTCGGCCAAGGCTTCCGGGCTGATGCCCAGTTCGTCGGCGCTCTGGGCCAGCCTCTCCCTGAGCGAACCCGTGTCCGAGCCCGTCTGACGTACGGCCAGCCGCAAAATCTCTTCGACGTCCTCCTCGCTTTGAAGGTGTTCGAAGTTCTCGCTCATCTGTCGGGGCATTGTAATCGAAGCCGGGTCGGTGCGCAAAACGGTCCGCACTCCGTCAAGGGTCATAAAGACCGTTACCTGTTCCAGCACATAGAGGTTGCGAAAGGTAAAACCGGTGCGATGGGCCCACGTATCGCGGTGGTCGGAGCCGGTCTTGCCGGTCTGGCGGCTGCGCGGTCGTTGAAAGCGGGAGGTGCCTCGCCCGTCGTCTTCGAGTCGGCTTCCGAAATCGGCGGACGTTGCCGCAGCGAGACCATCGAAGGATTTACGTTCGACTACGGGGCGACGAGCGTGGCCCCGTTGGGCCGCGACCTTGGCCGCGTCATGCTCGAAGAGCTCCCAAAGGACGACCTCGTCGCGATCCCCCAACCCGTCATGGCCCATAACGGGTTCCGGGTCCAAACATCGGGGGTCACTGCGGCGAGGACGCCCCGGTACACCTACGCTCCTGGGATCGGTCGGCTCCCTCAGTTGCTGGCAGCAGGACTCGACGTCGTGACAGACCGGTCCGTGGCTTCGATCGATCCGAACGGCAAGGACGGCTATACGGTCGACGGCGAGCCTTTCGACGCGGTCGTCGTCTCGGTGCCGCTCCCGATCGCGGCATCGATCGTGTCTCCCGAGGGCAACCGCTTCGCTCTTTGCCGCTATCGTTCTTGCCTCTCGGTCATGTTAGGGTTCCAGAAGGCATTCGAGCCGCCTTATCACGCCCTCGTCGGGCCGGACCAGACCCATCCGCTGGCCTGGCTCAGCGTCGAATCGACCAAGTCGGCGCAACGGGCGCCTGCGGGATGTTCGTCGTTCGTCGCCCAAATGGGTTCCGAATACAGCAGACGCCGGTTCGACGCGGACGACGAGACCATCCTGGAAGAAACACTTGGCGATGTGAGCCGTCTTCTCGGAAGGGACTTCGCCGATCCCGTGGTCTCGAAAGTGGTCAGGTACAAGTACAGTCATCCGGAGACGGTCACGGCGTTCGAAACGGTCAATAGTCCGATGAGCCGGCTCGTGATCGCGGGTGACGGCATCGGAGGAAGCCGCACCGAGCTGGCGTTCGAATCCGGGGTACGGGCGGCGCGTCTCCTCTTGGACAATTTATGAGACACCTAGCCTTGTTCACGGTCTGCCTTGCACCAAGCGCGTTCGCCGGTGACGTCAAGCTCTCCATTACGGGACCGGACGGTCTGAAGGGCACCGCGACGATGACGAACAAGCTCCTCGAAGACGGCAACAAGCTCGTCCGTCTGACCATGAAACTCAAGTACGAGAACGGGGAGTCGGTGGACGTCATCCAGGAGTCGTCGTACTCGGCCGACGGCGAGCCGAAGCGGATGCTCCAGACCTACAAAGGGACGTCGCGCAAAACGTCGGTCGTCGTCACGTTCGACCCCGACGGAGCGCAGGTCGTCAGCGACAACGGATCCGGCCCGAAGACCAACAAGGTCGTCCGTCCGCAGGGGTCCGTCGCGAACACGGCCGAGTTCTGGTTCCTGCGCGACCGGCCCAAGGTCGGCCAAAGCGTCGAGTTCTACGCCTTCCGCGTCAGCGAACAGGCCTGGGCCAAAACGAAGGCGAAGTTCGAAGGCAAGCGCGAGATCGTCGTCGGCGGCAAGAAAGTGTCGGCGAACGTCGTCTCGATGGGCGAATCGAAGGCGTTCTATGACGAAGCCGGTGACCTCTACCGCTTCGAGATCGGCAAGATGACCTTCGAACGGACTGCCGAGTAGACTCGCGCCCATGAGCGTCATCAAGGTCGCCGTCGCCGGCGCAGCGGGCCGCATGGGCCAAGAGAGCCTCCGCACGTTCGGCAATTCCCCAGAGTTCGAGGTCGTCGCCGCGATCGACAAGGCCCATGTCGGCGAGTCCGCGTCGGACTTCGCGGGCGCCCCGGCCCCCGACGTCGCCGTGACGGCCCGGCTAGGCGAAACCCTCGACGCTTCGCGGCCAGACGTTTTGCTCGACCTGACCCACCCGTCCTGCGCGGCCGACAACACGTTGACCGCCCTCAAACGGAACATCGCGGTGGTCATCGGCACGAGCGGACTCGGGAACGACAACCTGTCCGCGATCCGATCGGCCTGCCGCGAGTACGAGACCCCGGCGCTGCTCGTCCCGAACTTCGCCGTCGGCGCGGTCTTGATGATGCGGTTCGCCGAAATCGCCGCCCCATGGCTTCCTAGCGCCGAGGTCATCGAATTCCATCACGACGGCAAGGCCGACTCTCCCTCCGGCACGGCGACGAGGACGGCCGAGATCATTTCGGCCGCGCGCGAATCGGAACCGCGAGGGGTCGTCGGGTCGATCGAGAAGTACCCGGGCGCAAGGGGCGCGACAGTCAAAGGCGTCCATGTCCATTCCGTCCGGTTACCGGGACTGGTCGCGCACCAAGAGGTCGTGTTCGGCGGTACCGGCGAACTTCTGACGGTCCGGCACGATTCGCTGAACCGCACATCGTTCATGGAAGGCGTGAAGCTGGCGTGCCGCGAAGTCCGGTCGCTCAGCGGACTCGTGATCGGGCTCGACAAACTGATGTTCCGCTCTCGCGAACCGTAATCAGTCGGGGCGTTCGGGATCGAGGGCAGGGTCTCCCGACGGTAGCACGTCGCACGCCCAATCCCGGCGCTTCCAGTCTGCGGCAGGCGTCAGCGCTCCTGGACGAGGAACGTGTCGCGCAGGCTCCACGATCTCCATTTTCGGAATGTACCGTTTGCAGTTCGGGAACGCCTTTCCGACGCGGACGACGACACCGAGCTTGGCCCCGTGGCACGCGTCGACAAGCGGCCCCTCGTACACGATTTCGGCCCTCCCTTCGACCCGAAAGCGCGTCTGGGCTTGAAAGTCGACGAACAGGAGGTGCACGCGCGGCTCACGGACGATGTTGCCCAGGCCGAGGAACATCCCGTTACCGTCGAACTCCGGCCAAAAGAGGGTGCTCGGGTCCAAGACGCGGACGAACCCTGGGTCGCCGCCACGGAACGTGCACGATGGCCCACCGTCCGGCCCGACCGTGGCCAGGAAGAACATCGGAAGCCGTTCGATCAACCTCTTGTCTTCCTCGTCGAGAACGGACTGGACCGTTTTCTCGACGATCCGGTCGGCAAGGCGACGGGAATCGAAGCGGTCTTGCAGTTCCCTTTGGCCCGGATGATAAAAGTCGTCCATCCTGACCAAGAACCATACCTATGAGTCCAGAAACGGCGAGGCGGAGCCTTCAGGCTCCGCCGTCGCCAAGAGAGGCGTTCCGAGGGCTAGGGGCTCAACCGCCACGTCGCGCGGTCGAAGCGGACGCACCATAGGTTCGTCGCCGTCGGGCCGGTCGCTTTGACGCGCACCCGGGACTTCACGCGTCCCGTACCCGCCTCGATCTGGGTCGCTGGGTCACAGACCACCAGGGCGTTCGATTCGGCCAATCCGAGCGGCGTCGTGACCGCCCGCTCGAACAGGCCCGTCGTCCAATTGAAGACCTCGGTTTCGGCGGACAAGTTCGGCGTGCTGCCTTTGGCGATTACGCCGAAAGTTAACGATCCCGACGGGAAGGCGCTCGGCACGGTCGCTTCGAACTCGACGTTCACGGGCGGGGTCGACGCGTTCGGCACGATGAACTTGCAGACTTCGAAGAAGTCGTTATCGTCGGCCTGGAGGGAGGCCAGGTTTCCAGAGTTCTGCCGACCGCGTTTGACTGACGCCGTGTCCGGGGCGAGGTCCATGTACGGCTGGAGGCGGAAGACGTGGCTCTCGGCAAGTCCCGCCAGGTTCATAAAGCCGTGGACGATGACGCCGCCGTGAGGCATCGCGACGATTCCCGACGGAATGTCGAAGTTGCCGACGCCCGTGTCAAAGGTCCACTGGTAGAGTTCGACGCCGCTCGGCGACAACGAGTTGACGAGCCAGTCGGCTCCAGGCTTGCCGAGGACTTCGATGTGCGAGAACGACGTGATCGTCCCGTCCGGTCCGACCGCCAAGTGGTCCATGAGGTTCCGACCTACGTTAGGGGTCGGGACGAACTGCGACCAGACGAGCGCGCCCGCCGGCGTCAGACGGTAGTACTTCGACCGGAACGGAGCGTCGTCGTCCGATCCGGCGAACGCGATGTCCCCGCCCGGCATCTCGGCGGCCGCCGTGAAATCGAGCAAAGGTTCGTCGAAGTTCCATTGGAACACGCCCGCGGGATCGAACTTGGCGATCCTGCCGACCGAAGTCAGCGCCGCCGCCGCCCGGACGTACGTGAGGTAGGTGGCCCCGGTCGTCGCATGGAAGACCTTCGGATCCCGGTCGGTGATCGCCGGATCACCGATCGTCTTCGAGTAAATCGGCACTCCTAACGGATCGAGCCGGTCGAGACCGATGTCGATCTGACCACCGTTGTCCACCGTACCGCCGACCAGGACCTGACCCGTGACGTCGACGTCGATCGACCGTGCGCTTTGATCGATCACTGCGGCTGGATTACCGAAGTTGTAGAGCCAGTCCGTGTTCAGCGCAGGGTCCAGTTTCACGACGACGGGCTGGTCCGGAGACAGCCCGTGACCGCAGAAAAGGACGTTGCCGCCGACGCCGACCTTCATGTCCCCGACTTGGTCGTTGGGGAATTCGTTGACGACACGGTCGTTGACCATGGCGCCGGTCGGCGACAGGACGACGAACCAATAATCGCTGACCGTGACGTTCCCCGTCACTTCGCAAGCAAGGTAGACGTCCCCGGTCGGGCTGAGCGCGGCTTTGACCGGAAAGACGTCCCCCGCAGCTCCCGGCTTCGGATAGGTCACGGTCCACACGACGTTCCCGTTAGGATCGATACGGACCGCCCAGAGGTCATGGTCGGTCACCAGTTTGTTGCCGACGATGACGATGTCGCCGTTCGGCATTTTCACCGAGTCGTACACCTTGGCGTCGGAAGTCGTGTTACTGAGCTTCCAAACGACGTCCGCCTGGCCCAACGGGGCGGCGGAAGCTCCTGTCGACAGTGCCGCCGCTATAGCGGACAGCAAAAGCAAGCGTTTCATTTTCATGTTCCCACGGGCCATCGCCCGTCGGTAAAAATGATGGGAAACCCGCTGTCACAGCATCGTCACAGCATCTGTCACAAAGCCGACAAGGACCTGCTACTTGAGCATCTTCTTGAATGACGCGAGAGTCAGCGAGACCATCACGACGAACACGCACGCCGCGACGAGGAACCCCTTTCCGATCGAAGGGTCGTCCCATCCGTTGAGCACCAAGGCCCGGACTCCCTCGATGACATAGGTCACCGGGTTCCACGCCGCAAGGATCCGGAACGTCGGAGGCAGGAGGTGCATCGGCGCCTGCGACGTCGTGAGGTACAGGAACGGAAAGACGATGATGAAGAGGGACTGGACCAACCGGGCGTTCTGGGTGCGCAGTGCCGAGATCATGCTCACGCACGACCATCCCATGGCGAACAGGACGAGCAACCCGAAGATCGCGACCGTTCCGAGGACTCCGGTCTGGATCCTGACGCCGACCGCGAGAAGCAGGGCCAAGACGATCAGCCCTTGCATGACGGCTTGGACGGCGACCTCCGTCAACCGACCGAGGATGATCGTCAACCGACTGATCGGCATGATCATCAGCTTTTTGAAGTAGCCGTTCGAGATGTCCTGGACCAGTTCGATCCCGGCATTGCCGCAACTGAAGAACACGGCCGTGAACAGGGCGATCGGAGCGATGAAGTCGCGGTAGGAGACGTCCTTCGGAAAACCGGGGACCTGAGAGAACGCGCTCAAGGCCGAGGCGTTCACGACGAAGAAGAAGACCGGGATGAACAGCGAAGGCAGCAACGCGAGCCACGGTCGCCAGATTTGTTTAATGCTGCGAATCGAAAGGTAGTACCAATCGGAAAAGAAAGTCGTCATCGCTACATCCGGTTCCTGGAGTAAGGGTCGGTGACGTTACTGCTGACGTCTTCGTCCCCTAGGTTGCTTCCCGTCGTCGTCAAGAAGACCTCCTCAAGGTCTTTGGCCTTGTGTTCGGCCAGCAATTCGCTGACGGTTCCAGACGTCACGATCTGTCCTTTGTCCATGATCGCGATCCGGTCGCACAGTTCCTCGGCCTCCTCCATGAAGTGTGTGGTCAGGAAGACCGTCATCCCTGACCGGTTCAGTTCTCTGAGATGTCCCCAGATGAGTTGGCGCGCGTGCGGGTCCAGACCCTGGGTCGGCTCGTCGAGGAACAGCACTTTCGGTTCGTGAAGGAGCGACAACGCAAGGTCGAAACGACGCCTCATCCCGCCCGAATACGCTGCGGTGTACTTGTCCGCGACTTTCTCCAACTCGACGAGCTTAAGGAGCCGGGCGACCTGCTCATCGATCTTCGGCTTGGGCAGGTGATAGAGGCGGCCGTGCAGTTCGAGCATCTCGCGCGCGGTCGCGGTCTCGTCCAGCCCGATCTCCTGCATGGCGAATCCGACCCGCCTGTAGACTTCCTTCGGGTTCTTCGTGATGTCGAGGCCGTCGATCGAGACCCGCCCGCTCGTCGGTCGGACGAGATTCACGAGCATATTGATCGTCGTCGTCTTTCCCGCTCCGTTCGGACCTAGAAAGCCGAAGAACTCACCTTGGTCGACGGAAAAGGAGACGCCACGGACGGCTTCTGTGCCGTCCGCATACGTCTTCCGCAAGTCTTCGACTTCGATCATCGCCGACATCGGTGTCCAGTATGACGCCGGGCCTGCCGGACCGTCGCAGGAACGGGCGCCGCGGTCAGGGCCCTTTCCGCTTCGGAACGATGCCGTACTTACGCTCAGCCGACTTGAGCCGTGCGGCAAAGGTCTTCGCCCGGTCGCTTTCTGCTGCAAGGTGTTCGTCCCAGGGACGGGACACTTTATAGTCGGCGAATCCGCGACGGACCGCTTTGACTTCCCAGGCGAACGAGTAGCTTCCTTTCCCGTGGCGCAGTTCGCGGACCTTGAAGCCGCCGATGCCCTGGACGACTACGGCAAGGCCTTCGGAGTCGGCCGACATCGGAGTGAGCTGTACCGTCATCCCGTCGGTCAGCGCGACGTTCTGGAAATGCTTCGGAAGGGCGACTTCGGCGGCCCCGTCGACCAGTCGAGCCGTCCCCCGGACGTAAGCTGCGGCTTCCGGGCCTTCGACCGACGCGTAGACGATGTCCTTTTCGAGGTCGTCGGGATCGGGTTGGACAAAGTTCTTCACATCGGCCTGCACCGTGCCTTTTTCGCTTCCGTCCGTGAACACCGCAGCTTGGACCGCTCCGTTCCGGTCACGGAGTTGGAACACGGGCCGTAGGTCGCCGGAATAAGTGGACTCGATCTTGGCCGAGTTCGTCCGGTTGACGACCGCGATGTAGCCTGTCGAATCGAGACCGAAGAGGTTGGAGACCTGGACGAGTGCTCCTTGGTCTTCAGCGATGATCGCAAGGCCTGTGTCCCCCATCGTCACATGGCGAGCGCTGATCGGGTTGCCGAAGATCCGAAAGTCGCCTTCGACCTGTGTCCGGCCTTGGAACAGTCCGGCGAAGCCGTTGTTCCCGTTCCACCGGGCAAGGACGCCGATGCCGCCGAAGTTCTTCGCTTCGCCGAACACGCCGGCGGTCCCGGTCCCGAAGCATTGTCCGGCCACACCGTATTGACTGTTGGTCGTCCCGAAGACGCCCTGGATCCCGGAGCCGACGACCCCGATCCCGTTCGAAGCCGTTCCCTGCACCCCTCTTCCTGACGGACTCCGTGACTCGCCATAGACGCCGATCCCGCCGGGGGCGATGTTGTTGGTCGCCGTGCCTCGAACGCCGGTTCCGCGTCTACCTGCCGAACTGAACGAGCCTCCGACCGTGTCGTCCGCGATCGCGGTGTTGTTCCCGACGACAGGGATGGTCGGCCCAGACGCCTGCTGTACGAAGACTTGTCCGGCGCGGAAGGTGCCTTTGATGTTCGCGTGCCCGACCTGGGCCGTGCCCGGCGTGTCGCTCTGGAGGAACACGTTGCCGATGACCGCTTGGATGCCTGAGTCCTGTGCCTTCGAGACCGCGAAGGCGAGGACGCCTCCCGCGACCGCGAGGGAGACGAAAGTCAAACGCTTATGCATAGGCGACAGCGTATGGCAGATTCCGACGCAACGGGACCTGACTTTCGTCAGACCCGCAGGCGTCCGTCCCTAGTCCTCGCGAACCGAGCACGGCCGACCGACGTTATACTGAGTGACGACTGGGGGCGAAAGGGTTCGACAGGGTCGGATCGAGCACCGGTTGCGAGCCGAGGCGCCGTTGGCCTCGTAAAAAGCGGCAAAAAAGTAAACGCGAACAACAACTTCGCTTACGCTGCGTAATTTCGCAGTGCGTCCACCGGAACCCTGCCATCGGGGTCCGCAACGGGCGACGCAAAGGATGGCTCGAAGGAAGGGCTTCGGTCCGTAGCCTGACCTTCTAAACAAAACCGGACTAGGCGGAAGCCTCGCTTGCCTCCCGGCAGGGCCCCGCCGAAGTTAACGGGAGGAGACGCTCGTGGTGACCTATGCGGCGGCGACTTTGGAACAGGGTTCAATTCCCTGCGCCTCCACCAGACTTTGATTGAAAACGCCAAGGGCTCCGGGCCCTTGTGCGTTCGGTCGGCCCGGACGGCTCAACACGGGCGACATTGGCCGGTCTTCCGGGAATTCGCCGAAGAATCTTCCTGTCTTGTGTGAGATGTCCGCCGGAACGCCGTTTGTCCCTTCGTGAAGAGACTCGAACTGTTCCCCTTCTTCGTTGGTTTCGACCGGAGCGCGCGCTCCCGAAGTCCGAAGGCCCCGGTACTTCCGGTCTTGGCGCTCTCAGCCGCCGTCGGGCTCGTCGTCCCCGCCCAAGCCCAGTCGTCCGATGCACCATTGGTCGCGTCGGCAGACCAGACGGCGGGAGCGGCAGCGGCTCCTGCCCAAACGGTCCCGCCCGCTCAGAAGAAGGAGTCGGCCAACTTCCACGTCATTAAGGTCGGCCTCACCGGACTCTCGATCGACGACTCTGACGAGTCGAGCAAGATCCGGAGGTTCGTCATTCCTCGTGACGGCGTCGTCCGTTTCGAAAACGTCGGTGCCAACGAAGCGACCCTCACGCTTTCGGGCGAACAGAGCCCGATCAAGCTCAAGAAGGGTGAAGCCAAAGAGTTCACGGGCACGAAGTCGAACGACATGACCGTCACCGTGTCCACGGGTTCAGGCGGGTTCACGACCGACGTCGAGATCATTGTCGCCAAGAAGCTCGAATTCTTCGGCAAGATCGGGGCAGGCATCTCGCTGACCTCGGGCGACGACTTCGGAAAGTACGACCTGAAGACCGACACCGGTGGCACTCAGAGGATCGTCCGAGGAGACAGCCGAAGGGTCACGGGCACCTTGACCGGGCAGATCTTCGTCGCGTTCGACGACGAAATGGGGATGAACTCCAAGTCGGGTTGGCTTCCAAAACTGTTGACGCTTGGCGCCTATTCGCCGTCGCACCACCGCTTCGGCTTGGTCGCATCGATCGCGGCCTCCGAAGCGACCGATCCCACCTATCAGATCGGACCGGCGTGGTTCTTGGACCGCGAAGGCAAGCTCGTCGTCTCGTTCGGCGTGCAATTCCGCCAGAGAGACGCCCTTCTGTTCGGCCTTAAAGACGGAGACGCCTTCTCAGGATCGGCCTTGCCGACGCGGAAGGAGTGGGTGAAGAACTTCTTCATCGGCCTGACCTTCAACCTCCAGAGCAAATAGGCGGACGGTGAGCATGTCCGTCCCCTGTTCGAAGAACGTCGGGAAGGAGACCCCCATCAACTGGGGGGCCTCCGCCCCTCCACCGTCCGTAGACCGGGCCAAATCCGTCACGGCGGCCCCAATGTCTCAAGGGAGGCATGTCGCCGTGGTCGCATTCCACGGCATCGGCACCCACCTGCCGAACTCGATGATGTCGGGAGCGGCCCGGCAGGTCGCCGACGCGCTCTCCGTGCGTTCGCCGCAACCTGCTCCTGTGGTCTCGGTCGACGCCGTCGAAGGCACGGAAGGAAGGATCGAAACCCGGATCGACGTGACTTCGGTGACAGCCGACGGAAAACCGCTCACGGTGTCCGTCTTCGAAGCGTACTACTCGCCGTTCCTCAAAGGCAAAATGTCCGTCGCTAAGATCCTCGCGTGGCTGGCGGGCGTCGCCTTCACCAACTTTTCGACGAAGGTGCTGAAACGGAGGATCTTCGACGAAGAGGTTTCGTTCCGGCCCCAGAAGCACACCAAGCTCTTTCTGGCCCTATCGCTCGGCACCCTCGTTTCGGTCATCGCCATCAACGGATACAACACGGAGGTGCTCCTCCTGGTCGCGCAAGGCAAGTTCGTTCCCAACGCCGGACACGTCGCTCTTGGAGCCGGATGCCTGCTGTCGTTGTTGACGGCGCTGGCGTTCGGGATCAGCGTCAAAGCCAAGGTCGACGCCCGACCCGTCGGGCCGCCTCCGAAGAAGTCGAAGTCGAACCTGGCTGGATTCATGGTTCTGATCGGCACGGTCATCGCGACCGCATCGGCCAGTACGGTCTTACGGTTCCTCTCGGTCTCGGATCTGCCGAAGGGCCACGTTCCGCCCTCGCCCTTGGCCGTCGCCTTCATCGTCGTCGCCTTGGTGGTCTATGCGGCGAGTTGGGTCGCGCGGTCCTTCTTGCTGAACTATGCGGGCGATCTGGCGACCTATGCGAACGGCTACTATTCGTCCGAGCACTTCGAAGTGCGGGACAGCATCCGGAAGCGCACGGTCGGCGTCCTCGAAGCGGTCCGCTCGATGGACAGTGTCGACTCGATCGTGATCTTGGCCCACTCTCTCGGAAGTGTGGTGGCCTACGACGCTTTGAACAAGTTCGTCCTTCAATACGTGAAAGCGGGCAAGGATCCGAAGGTCAGAGTGCTGATCACGTTCGGCAGCCCTCTCGACAAGATCGCCTTCCTGTTCCGACCAACGTCCGAGGGATCGTCGGAGCTCATGACGGCGGCGATCACGTCTCGAAGCCCGCTCGTCGGATCCCTGAGCGTCCGGTCACAGATGAAGTGGCTGAACGTCTATTCGAACAGCGACATCATTGCCGGAAGCCTCGAGTTCTTCGACCCGCGCACGGAGGACGGCGCCGTGGTGCCGTCCTACGTCGGGATTCAGGTCGAGAACATCGACGACGTCCAGAACGACGCCCCGGTCGCCTCGCACGGGCAGTACGACAAGCACGATGCCCTTCGATCGGCTTGGTCGAAAGCGTTGTCACACCTTGGTGTCTAAGGCTCCGGTGGGGTCAAGGACGGGATCACCGCCAGCAGGGTGCGGTGCCCTCCGGAGCCAGTTCCGTGCTGAGCACAGTCACCCTACTGTCAGAAATCTCAAATTGAATAAATATCCCTAAGTACTGTATCGAAAACGAAGATAATGAGTGTACAGTGTTCTCGTAGCCGCACTTCGGAGGCCAAGAGCGCGACGGACGTGGCGGCGACAGAACGAGTACCTCTAGTTGACTTGCAACAGATCGAAACGCCGGGTTCCCTCGGGGCCCGGCTGTTCTTTTCCCGGCGGCATCCACGACCTAGGCCCGGAGCGACCTTTCGCCGTTAGGGCCGTCTGAACCTCGTACCGAAACGATCGTATGCCGACGTTGTTCCCAGCCTGCGCCCTCGCGTTCTCCCTCTTGCAGGGAGCCCCCCGGGTCATCGACCGGACGGACGAGCGACTCCCCTTGATCGTGCGCGGCGAGCAGGTGATCGACGGGACGCTCGTCGACAATAATCCGGACCGGCCCGCCGTCGTGCTTCTGCCAGGAGCGTCGCTCAAGATCGGAGAGATCCGGCGCGCGGTCACGGTCCGCTGGGTCGAAGCCGAGGACCGCGGGATCGGTTGGATCTTTGGCCGCGAGTTGCCCAAAGTGGACATCGGGATGTCCCACCATGACTTTGCCCGAGCAGCGGTGGTCGGGCTTGGCACCGTGCACTTCGAGGCGGACTCTGTCTCTGCGAACTGCGGCGTGTTGCTCACCGCCGAACCCAGCGGGGACTATGGAAAAGGCAGCACGGTCGATATCGGCGAGATCAGCGGATTTCGAGAAGGCGTGCTCGCCTCGGGTCAGCAAGACCTCACGGTCACGATCGGAAGGGCGACGGCGGCGCTCTGGCCGAACGAACCGGCAGGGCACACCTTCTATGCGAACGAGTCGTACCTCGGTAAGACGTTCCTCCGCGTGAAGGGCGTCAAGCTCAGGATCGGATCGGTCCGGGCCTTGGCGCGTGCCTCCCGGATCCGCGTCGACCACTACACCGCAAAGTTCAAAGGGGCTTGGGGCGTCGACTACGAGTGCCTTGACGATCAAAACCCGTGTGGCGCCTTGGACGCCTTCGACGCCGCAGGTCAGGCGAACGTGGTCTGGAAGCACCCGGGCGGTGACGCACAAAGCCCGGTCGCCCTGGCCTTTCGACTGGCCGACCGTGGAGGGTTCGGGCAGGCTTCGGGCCGGTTCGAGTTGTCCGGCGTCTTCGACCACTCCCTCGCGCCCGACCCCAACGTGACGTCGGCCGCCCTCCACATGCTCGACCGTCCTCAGCGAAGCTTCGTCGACGGAGTCCGCTTGATCGGCCGTGCCAAGGCTGACGCGTACGACGGCGTCGAGACGCGGGGCATGACCGAAGAACCGCCTCGAAAATAAGTCCCAAGAGGGGGAACTTCTCGACCCTTGACACCGATACCTACACATGTAGGTATAACAGGTACCTACAAATGTAGGTGAGTCAAGGATGGACAGAAACGACGAACTCGCTCCCCTGACCGACGTCCAATTGGAGGTCATGCAGGCCCTATGGTCGGTGGACGAGGCAGGTCTGGGAGACGTGTGGTCCGAAGTCTCGAAGAGGCGGCCCTTGGCGAAGAACACCGTCCAGACGCTCCTCTCGCGCTTGGTCGACAAAGGCTGGGTGGACACCCGCCAGGACGGCAAGGCGTTCCTCTACCGCGCAGTGAAAGGCCAAGGCGCAGCCCGGCGGCAAATCGTCCGCCGCGTCCTCGATGCCGCGTTCCAGGGTTCGACCGAAGGTCTTGTGATGGCCCTCCTCGAAGAGAAGGGCTTGAGCAAGGAAGAGGCCGACCGCCTGAAGGCGGTCATCGAAGAAGCCGGGAGGAAGGTCAAGTGAAGCCGTTGTCCGAAGTGTTGCTCGAACCTTCGGTCCGCTGGGCGCTCCAGAGCGTGCTCGCCGTGACCCTGACCTGTGCCATCGCGCTTGTGGTCGGGCGCATGGCACGGCGTTCCGCGGTGCTGAAAGTCTGGGTCTACGCCACGGCGCTCGCCGTGTGCTTGGCGGCACCGCTCGTGTCTGGAGGGTTCCTCGGTTCGGGACGGGCGTTGATCCCTCTTCCGGTCCTCGGACAGCGGCAGCAGGTCGCAAAGGAGTCCAGGGTCGAACCTGCTTCCGCAACCGTCACCGTTCCAACGGGAACGTTGGTCGTCGAAGAGGACGTCCCTGAATCCGTTCCGCTCTCATCTACGGAAGGTCCGGTACCTGCCGACCTTCCCAGGTCTCAACCCGTCTTCGACCTCGCAGGTGCCGCCGCCGCCTTGTACGTCGGCGGACTGGCCCTTGCGTTGGCCAAGCTCGGAGCCGGGGCCGCCGCCGTCCGACGCGTCGTTTCGACGGCCCGGCCTTATTCCGAAAACGAAGCGACCGCGTCGGCGAGGCTCGCGCTTCCCAAGTCGAGGATGTTCCACCGCACGCTGGTCTCGGACACCTTGACCGTACCGGTCGTTGCGGGGGCGTTGCGCCCTGTGCTCGTCCTGCCTGAAGGTTTCGGCGAAGGCCTCTCTGCTGAACAGTGCCGTCAGATCGTCGCCCACGAGGCAGAGCACGCCAGGAGCTGGCACTTGTCCACAGGCCTCCTTGCCCGAACCGTCTCCGCCGTCCACTGGTTCAACCCGTTGGTCGGGCTCGTGCGCAAAGAGCTCAACCGCGCGATGGAAGAACAGTGCGACAACGCCTCGCTGGCCCATGGAAGCCGTGAAGAGTTTGCGAAGCTTCTCGTCAATCTGGCCCAAGGAGGGCGAGCGAACGCTGCGCCCGCTCTGGCCCTCAGCGTTTTAGACCCTCGGTTCCCCCTCGAGCAACGCATCCGCGGCTTGCTCGATCCTGAAAGAAGGACACACACCACCATGAAACCCACGACCCGACTCGTCGTCCTCGGCGCCTCCATCGGCGGGTGCCTGCTCTTGGCAGGCACCCAACTGGTCGCCGCCCAGACTCAAGAACGACCGGCCGAAGGCCAAGTCTTCGAAATCGTCCAAGACGCTCCGGCGGCCGGAGGCCGGGTTTTCGAAGTCGTTCAGGACGCTCCGGCGGCCCCCATGGTCGTCACCGACCGACAAGGCAAGCGCTATGTCCTCCGACCGGCCGCAGGCCAGCGGAAGAACGCCAAGCGCGCCGGCAATCAACGCACCCGGTACGTCTTGGTCCCGCTCGGCGAGACGGCCCCCGAGCCCGGACGTCCCGTCATGACCGGCCCCGCCCGGCAAGTCGCCGGCCGACCGGCTATGGTCGTCGAATCGACCGGTGCCAAGACGATCGCCCCGTTGGCCGCCGAAGGGCGGCCCGCGACGATCGGAAGCACGGTCGAACTCGATCCGATCGGACGGCCGACGATGATCGTCGAAGCACCAGCGGTGGCGGGCCAAGCCGCGGCTCCGACCCGCTATCGCCAAATCCGCGACCCGAAGGGAGGCAAAGTCTCGGCCGGACGGGCCACGACCGTGAGCGATGCGATGTTCGCGCCGTCCGGCTCGTTCCAGTTCGTCCGTCCGAAGGAGGGTACGGCCGTGTTCGCCCCGAGCAGTTCCTTCCAGACCGCTCGTCCGGCGCGAGGTTCGACCGCGTTCGCACCGAAGGTCGCGACGACGGGACGCCAGGCGGGGACCGTCTTCGCCAGCCCTGCCTCGGCACCGAAGTTCCGTTTTGTCACGACGAGGGACGCGTTCGCTCCGGTCCGCGATAACGCTCCGAAGCAAGACCCGTTCGGCGATCAGGACCGCGAGTACTTCCAGCGCGCTTCGGAGATGCTGGACGGAGCCCGACGCAAGTCCGATCCGCTGGCCGCGCCCCGTGAAGACGGGGTCAAGAGGGCTGTCGAGTATCGGCTCTCGACGGGCCTCCAGGTCAGGCCCGACGATGCCCGCCGTCTTGCGAAACTGGAGTTGGACCGCGCCGGACTCGCACGTCAAGCGGGCCTCGTGCGGCAGGACGCGCTGCGATCGACGGAAGCGAAGCGGTTGGCCGAGCTTGAACTGGGCCGTTCTCGGAACGCCATCGCCACCGCCCAGGACGCCCGACGGTCGGCCGAACTCGAACTCGCCAAGTCGCGGACTGCGGGCAAGGCGGGACAAGACGCCCTTCGCCGCGCCGAACTCAGGCTGGCGGAGACCCGCGTGGCTCAGGAACGGCTTGCCGAGACGCGGATCGCGGGAGCGGCGCGGTTGGCCGAAGCCCGGATCGCGATCGAACGCGCGGCCGCGGCCAAGGCGGTCGAGCGGGACGCCCGTCTGAAGATCAAGTCCGCCGACGGACGCAAACCGTACCGTGTGATCGAAGGTGCGACCGTGATCATCTATGACGACGGCACGACCGAGATCCGCCCGCCGGTCAAATCGAAGACCGCGAAGACGGTGAAGGCCGCCAAGGCCGCCGCTCCGAAAGCGATCAAGCCGGCGACGAAGCCTTCGACAACCACGAAGATCAAGCGCTGATCCTTCGATCGCGCCCGACAGGGTCCCTTGGCCACGGCCGAGGGATCCTTTCTTTTGCCCTCCCCACCGACCCACAATGGGAGCGTGTCGGAGATCTCCGATCTGGCCGCGTCGTGCGTGCGTTGCGGGTTCTGCCTCGAATCGTGTCCGACGTTCCGGATCACAGGCGACGAGAGCGAATCCCCGCGAGGCCGGATCTACTTGGCCCGAAGCGTGGACGACGGAAGCCTCGACCTGAACGAGGACGTCCGCCGCTCGTTCGACACGTGCGTGGGATGTCGGGCGTGCGAGACGGCCTGCCCCAGCGCCGTGCGGTACGGCGAACTGATCGAGACTGTCCGCGACAAGGCCGAGCAGCGGTCGCCCCGCCGGGCGGTCCATCGGCTCCTCGACCATGTCACCGATCCCAGGCGCCTGAGAGCGTCCTTGGCCCTCGCCGGGCTCTTGCCGCGCATGCCGATGCCCTCCCTCCTGGCGCGCGGACTGACGAAAGAGCGGCAAGTCGCAGACCTTCCCCGATTGCCGGAGCGGCGCGTGCTGCCGGACGTCGACGAAACCTCGCTTCCGCTCCTTCAGGGCCAGGTCGCCCTGCTCGAAGGTTGCGCGATGGGCGTGATGTATCCTGACGTCCATGAAGCGACGCGGCGGCTTCTCAGGCGCGTGGGGTTCCAGAGCACCCTGGCCCGCGGATGCTGCGGCGCCCTCCATGCGCACAACGGCCGTCTCGACGACGCCCGTCGCATGGCCAAGGCCGTCATGGCTGAAGGGGACGCCCTCCTCGTCGTGAACGCGGCCGGGTGTGGAAGCTGGCTCAAAGAGGCTTCGACCCGACCGGTGCAAGACGTCACCGAGTTCCTCGCCGCCAAGGGCTTGGCCCCGCTTCTGGAGCGGTCGCAAGGTTTCGGCGGCCTCGCCGTGGTCTACCAGGACGCGTGCCACCTCTCCCACGGGCAACGGATCACAATGCAGCCGCGGGCCCTCTTGGCGGCGGTGCCCGGTCTCCGCGTCCTCGAGCTCGCCGAACCCGGAGCGTGCTGCGGAAGCGGCGGGGTCTACAACGTCCTCCAGCCGACGCGTGCGAAAAAGATGCTCGACGCCAAATGGGCCGACATCAAAGCGACGGGGGCGCGCCTCGTCGTCACCGCCAACCCCGGCTGTCACGGCTGGATCGCCCAGGCCGCCCGCGAGGACGGTGGCGGTATCGAGGTCGTCCACATCGCGTCCCTGCTCGAAGCCTCCTTCACAGGTTTCTAAGGTCCCGGACCCGACGGTGCGGTTTGGCGTATGAAGTCATGGTCTCCACAAAAGCGCGGTCCGCTTATGCCCGATTCCCCTGAACTCAGCCCGGCTACTGCGACGTTGCCCGACATCCAGAAGACGCCCGACGAACGGAACATCCCGATCGACAAGGTCGGCGTGCGCGGCGTCAAGTTCCCGATCGTCGTGCTCGACCGGGCCAACGAACGCCAGCACACGATCGGCAACTTCACGCTCACGGTGGACCTGCCCAGCCACTTCAAAGGCACCCACATGAGCCGCTTCCTCGAGGCGCTCAACTCGCACGGCCGCGAGATCAGCGTGAACAGCCTGCCCGCGCTGCTGCACGAGATGTCCGAGAAACTTCACGCCGAGAAGGCGCACGTGGAGGTCACCTTCCCGTTTTTCATGGTCAAGGCCGCGCCCGTCACGGGCAAGGAAGGGATGATGGAGTACACCTGCGGCTTCAACGCCGAAGGCAACGGCGAGTTCGCGATCGAACTCTTCGTCAAGGTGCCCGTGGCGACGCTCTGCCCGTGTTCCAAGGAGATCTCCGCCTATGGTGCGCACAACCAGCGCGGTTGGGTGACGGCGCGCGTGCGCGGCCCGCGGCACATTTGGCTGGAAGAACTGATCGAGATGATCGAGGCCTCGGCGTCCTGCCCTCTGTTCCCCGTGCTCAAGCGTCCGGACGAAAAGTGGGTGACGGAACACGGGTACGAGAACCCGCGTTTCGTCGAAGACCTCGTGCGCGAGGTCGCGTTACGGTTCGACGCGGACGAGCGGATCTGCTCCTATGAGATCGAAGTCGAGAACGAAGAGTCCATCCACGCCCACAACGCCTACGCTTATCTGAAGCGGAAGAAGTAGGGCGGCGGCGTGGGCCTTCCAAGGGGCCCGACCAGTGAAGCGCATACGGGTGGTTCGGGTCGGTCCGGTGGTCCGGACGGAGCGCGGACTTCAGTCCGCAGGAGCCCTGGCTTCAGCCAGGCAAGTCCCCTGCATCCGGGACTTTTGGATGATGCGTGCAGCAAGCGTGTGGCAAGCGCGTAGCAAGCGTGCAGCACCTGAGGAGCGCCGTAGGTTCAAAAATCCGGTACCTGCACGAAAACCTAGAGAAAACGGCATCGGTGACCGAAGGGCGATCCTTCGCCCTGGTGCCTCGCTCTCACCCTTGCGACTGGAAGTTTTCGAGCGCGGCGGCATATCGGGGCGAGGACTGCGCTTTCAAAGTTGACTTTCCCCAGCTTTGAGGGTCCGTGTCACGGACATGGGTGCAAACGGGCACGGACATCCCGTTTCACCCATGCCACCCGGCCGGTTCAAGCTATGACCTGGAAGCATCACGCCATAAAACCGATGCTTCACGTCATGAACCCTCGGATTCACACCAAGAAACCGATGCTTCGCGCCGTAAACCCTCGGATTCACGCCATGAACACGAGGGTTTCTATGACGAGCTCGAGGATCAGATCCGACAGTTTGTCCATTCTGACAGCCAAAACTTACACGTATCGCTCGACGTGCGGCAAGGGCAAGACGCCCCGGCCGGACACGTTCCTTTGGAACCGGGGTGTAACCGGCACCCCGGCCAGTGGCGACGAGGTTTGTGATCCATCCGGTGTCGGCTGCCTCCAGACTCCGAAGTTCTCGCGATGCCGACAAGAAGCCAATTGAGTCTGGAGGCTTGACCGACGGCTCCCGGCAGTAACGCTTCCCCTGCTTGGCCAAGTGTCGGCACGACCAGAACCGGGATGTCCCGGAAGCCGACGTTTTCGTCATGTCGGCGTGCTGGGAATTCGAGTCGGTGCGGACGAAGCCTCCAGACGAGGTTCCGGCGGCGTGCGGAATGAGACGGTGTCCGGAGTCTGGAGGCAGCCGGGTCACCCGTTAGTCAAGCCACTCTATCGCGGCTTTTTCGGAACCGCGGACGCCCGCGTCCTTCAACCGGCCCATGCCTGACTCCGACCCTAGAAGCGGCGAACCTGAGCCTCCGTCCGTCCCAACGACGGACAGATGGAAGAAACGAAAGTCCCTCGTCCGAGGCTCGGGCTCTGGCTCTCGACGTCCCTCTTGGCCGGCGCCGTGATCCTCGTCCTGGAGATGTTGGCCTTCCGGCTCTATGCCCCGTACTTCGGCTACTCCATCTATGTCTGGGGCAACATGATCTGCGTCGTCATGGTCGCCCTGGTCATCGGCTACGCCCTCGGCGGGTGGCTGGCGGACAGGAGCCGCGACGACGGGCCGCTCTACTGGCTGGTGCTCTTTTCCGGCGTCTACCAGTTGGCGTTGCTCTTCACCGTGCATCCGCTTCTCGAAAAGCTCGCAGGGACGGGCGAGGTCACGGGCAGCATCCTCGCGACGCTGATCGTCTTCACGCCGCCGATGGTGGCCCTTGCGACCGTCGGCCCCTATCTCATCCGCCTTCTGGCCAAGGAGGGCCACGTCGGAACGACCGCGGGCCGGATCTATGCCCTTTCGACCGTCGGCAGCATCTTCGGCATCATCCTGACGACGTTCTTCCTCGTCCCGCAGATGGGGACGCAGGCGACCCTGGTGAGCGCCTGTGCGACGACGCTGGTGGTGGCGGTGGCGGGATTGGCCACGCGCAAGGCTTCTGCCGCGGCCTTCATCCTCTTGCTCGGACTCTTGCCCTTCGCGCCGCCCCCGGCGTGGGCGAAAGGCGCGACCTACGTCGCCGAGTCGGCCTACAACCTCATCCTCGTCCAAGAGGACGGCCCGGCCAAGATCCTCTCGCTCAACAGCACGAAAGGCGCCCAGACGATCAAGGTCGAAGGACAAGCGTTCACGGGCTTCTACTTCGACGACTTTCTTTTCGGCCCGGTCCTCGTGCCCGCGAAGAAGGGGCTGGTCCTGGGGATGGGGGCGGGCAGTTCCTTGACGGCGTCCCGGTTGACGTCGAAGGACGTCGTGTTCGACGCGGTGGAGATCGATCCGAAGGTGGTTGACGCGGCGGAGAAGTACTTCGGCATCCCGCGCGAAGCCCCCTGGCTCAAAGTCCACGTCGCCGACGCGCGTCCGTGGCTGATGGCCCGCAAGGACCGGTACGACATCGTGCAGATGGACCTCTACCAGGGCGGGCTCTATATCCCCTTCTATCTCGCGACGAAGGAATGTTTCCGGCTCGTTCGCGACCACATGACGGACGACGCGCTTCTCATGATGAACGTTTCCGACCCGAGCCAGGAGCGAAAGCTTCTCAAAGCGATCGGGCGGACGGTCTCGGAGGTCTTCCCGTCCGTGTTCGTCCTCCCGCGCGGCGAGGGCAACCGCATGCTGTTCGCGTTCACGAAGAAGGTCGAATGGTCGGAGTTCGTGGGGCGTCTCACCGAGGCGAAGGTCGAGCCGGAGATCAAGGCCCAGATCGGACGGGCGCTCCCGCACTTCGAGGTCTTCAAGCCCGACGCCGATTCGCCCGTGCTCACAGACGACCACTCGGCGCTCGAAGAGATCACGCGCCAGGCTTTGGCGGACGTCAAGCATTAACGCTCTCTGACACCCGGCCTGCCCTCCGGTCGGTCCCGTCCGACACCGGCAAAAAGCCACCGGGCCAGACCGGGGCACCCTCCTGTCGCGGCGGCCACGGTGTATCGTCACGCCATGGCACCCCGACTCGACGCGATCGGCATCGTCGTCAAAGACATGGCCGAGTCGCTGCGCTTCTACCGACTTCTCGGCCTGCCCTTTCCCGAGGAACCGGGCGGAGAGGACCATATCGAGGCGTCCACCGCAAACGGGTTGCGGGTGATGCTCGACGACGTCGAGACGGTGAAGAGCTTCATGCCGGACTGGGCGGAGCCGACGGGCCACCGGATGGGGCTCGCCTTCGCTTGCGACGGTCCAGCCGACGTGGACGCCGCCTATGCGACCGTCACGGGCGCGGGCTTCACGGGGAAGACCGCGCCGTGGGACGCGTTCTGGGGACAGAGGTACGCCCAGGTCGTCGACCCTGACGGGAACGTCGTCGACCTGTTCGCCGCGCTTTAGTCCTGCTCCTGCGCTTTCGGGCGTCGGCCGCGCGGCTCCAGCAACGGCGGAGCGGTGACGGTCTCAATGGCCGGAGCCTCTTCTCGGAGGGCGGCGACAGGTTCGGGCGTCGTCGGCGGCGTCGCTTTCGTCGACCCGAGGCCCTTCACTTTTTCGGCCAGGTCGATCCCGAACATCTGCTTCAGCTGTTCGTTGAGGGCCATGAGCCGGGCAGGCGAGACGGGATCGGACCCGTTCGCGCCGGACGTCTTGGCGTCGATGAGCGTCATCTTCCCGACGTTGGTCTCGGAGATCGTCGACGTCACTTGACGGATGACGCCCTCGATCTTCTGGAGCAGGAAGATCTCGCGGGCTTGGTCGCCGGCTTCCTGCCACGACTGCGACATCCGCGTAAGCGCCTCGGCTTTGGCTTTGCCGTCTTCGATGATCGCGGCGACGTCGGCGGCGGCTTGCTGTTCCATCGCCTCACATTCGGCCATTGCCGGTTGGATGACGTCGGCTTCGAGTTTTCGGCGCACCTGTTCGAGGCGCGCTTTCTGGACGGCGATATCGGCCTCGGCCTGGGCCAGAAGCGCGGCGACGGCGGCCCGTTCTTCGGCGATGACCGAGTCGCGGCGCGTCAAGGCGTCGGTGAGCCGCTTCTGGGCGTCGGCGTTCGCGACGGACGTCTGCGCGGTCATCTGCGACTGGACTTCCTGAAGCTGGTTCTCGGCGGCACGGACGACGGCGTCGGCACGGGCCTGGGATTCGGCGATCCGTGCGGACGACAGGAGTTCGGCGTTGCGGATCCGACCGATGGAGTCGAGGTACTTGACGTCGTCGGTGATGTTCTGGATCTTGAGCGTGTCGACGACGAGGCCGAGCGCGGTCATGTCCTGTTCGACCTCCTGCACGAGCTTCTCGGCGAAGAGGTTGCGGTCTTCGTTGATCTGTTCGGGCGTCAGGGTCGCAAGGACGCCGCGGAGGGAGCCTTCGAGCGTGGCTTTAGCGATGCCCATGATGTCCGCCCGCGACTTTCCGAGGAAGCGCTCGATCGCGTTGTTGAGGACGGGTTCATGGCCTGCGATCTTGACGTTCGCGACGCCTTGGACGTTGAGGGGGACGCCCCCCTTGGAATAGGCGCCCGTCGCGTTGAGTTCGATGATCATGTTCGAAAGGTCGAGCACGTCGACGCGTTCGATGAACGGCCTTCGCAGGGTGTTGCCGCCCTTGAGGACGCGGTAGCCGACGTTGCGCGCGCCGACCCTCCGGTTCTGACCGCTGAAGATGATGACCTGGTTCGGCGCGCACACGTAGAAGAGCGCTCGCAGACTGAGGGCCAGGAGTCCGAGCAGCGTCACGACGACGCCGACGGCGAACATGGCGATTTCCATTATTTGTCCTCCTTGCCGCTGATCGAGGCCGGAATGTCGATGCCTGTGGTCTGGTGGACGGCGTCGAAGACGTTGCCCAACATTTGGGGGAACCCGGCCATGTAGTTCGGAAGGGTCTGACCGTCCCCGCTGTCGATGATCTGGAGTTCGGCAACGTGGACTTTCTTCACGCCTTCCGTCGCCGCCGTCAGAAGGTTCTCGAGTTCTTCGATCAAGGTGATCTGCTTCGCGCTCGGGCCGGCCTTCTGCCACGCCTGATAGAGCAGGGTCAGAGACTCCGAGACGGCACGGCCCCGTTCACGGATGATCGCCGCCTGGCCCCGGGCTTCGTATTCCTGCGCGATGCGAAGGGCTTCGGCAGGAAGGACCTTGTCGGCCTTCAGACGGATCGCTTCCAGTTCGGCACGGACCTTCTGGAGCTGCTGTTCGGCGATGGCGCGGGCTTCTTTCGCCGCGGCGGTGGTGCGTTCCTCTTCGCTGTTGATCTTGGCCAAGAGGTCGGCCTTGACCGTCCTAAGTTCGTTCGTGAGTTTGGCGATGGCGGAGTCCGTTTCGGCCCGGGTGACGTTGGCTCGTCCCGTGTTCTGGGCTTCGGCCTGCTCGGCCAGGCGCCTGGCGTCCGATTCGGCGATCTCGGCCGAACGGACGACGTTGGCGATCGCCTTGCGGCTCGTCGCGTCGAGGTAGCCGACCTCGTCGCTGACGTGGAGGATCTTGAGCGTGTCGAGGTGCAGGCCGAGCTTCTTGAGGTCTTCTTCCGTCTCCTTCGTCATCGCCTCGGCGAAGACGAGGCGGTCTTCGTTGACCTGCTCCGGGGTCAGTGTGGCGACGACCCCTCGCAGATGCCCTTCGAGCGTCTCCTTCGCCACGCGGCGGACTTCGTCACGGCTCGTATCGAGGAAGCGTTCGACGGCGTTCGAGATCACGCGTTCGTCGCTACTGATCTTCACGTTGGCGATCGCCTCGACGTTCATCGCGATACCGCCTTGCGAGTAGGCGTTGCGGACGGCGATCGGCACCTCCATCAGGGCCAAGGACATCCGGTCGACCTCCGTCAACCCCGGGATGCTCAGACAGCGGCCCCCGATGACAGGCTTGAACCCGCGCTTTCGACCGTCGATCTCGCTGCCGCTCAAGAATCCGGAGATGATCAAGGCCTCGTTCGGCCCGCAGATCCGGAGGAAGAACTTGGTCAGGATGACGAAGAGGATCAGGGCCCCGAGCACGGTGACCCCGCCCATGACGGCCGTCCCGATGGGGCCGAGGGACTGTAGGAGTTCTGCGATGTTCATTTGGTTCACTCTCCCAAGATGTCTGTGCAGCGCGAGACCCGCGCCTGTCTGCCGTCGATCTCGATCACGACGACCTCTTCGCCCTGCAAGATCTCTCCGCCGTCGTCACTGACCGCGACGAGGTCGATCAGGTCGCCCTTGACGCTGGTCCTCACTTTGCCGGGAAGGCTGCCACGGATCGGGACGGTGACTTTTCCCGCCACGCCGAGGAAGTCCGTCTCGCTCGCCGAGCTCGTCCGCTCCATCTTGCTCAAGGCCCGGACGGCGACGGCCGCGATCGTGCCCGTCAAGAGGGCCGTCCCGACGGCCACGATCGCCGTCAGCGGCTCGCGACTGACGTTCGCCAGGGTCAGGAGCGTGCCCAGGAGCCCGAACGTCCCCACCGCATAGGTCCAGAAGCGGACGGAAAGGAAGGGGAGCCAGACGGCTCCCTCTGCGCTTTCTCCCAAGGGGTCGTAGTCGGCGTGTCCGCCCGCGTCATGGGCCTCGATCGGGCCGTGAGACGCGTCGACGTCATTGGCGAGGTCGCCCCCTCCGATCTCGGCATTGGCGCCCAAGCCCTCCAGCGCCGAGAACACGATCAGCCCGACCCCCACAATGGCCGCCACGATGTATGCGGCAAGCATTTTCAGACTTTACTATCTCGCGGCGATGCGGTCGGTTGCTTTCGATAGGGAGTTCGTCCGATCCGCCGGGCCTGAACTTTCAATAGTTTCTGAAAGTTCGTGACACGGCACGGTAGACTTTCGCTTCAGAGATGGGGTCCCGGGCTGACAAGCGCCCCTGGTTGGCGGAGGGTGAAGACAAGCGCGCGTTCGTCCGCGGGATGTTTTCGGACATCGCGCCCACTTACGACCTGCTCAACAGCCTGATGAGCTTCCGTCTCCATCGGAAATGGCGGACGATCGCGGTGGACGGGCTCCAGTTGAAGCCGGGTGACGCCGCGCTCGACGTCTGTTGCGGCACGGGCGACTTCCTTCCGGTCCTCCGTCGCGCCGTCGGCCAGAAGGGCCGGGTGGTGGGCATCGACTTCGCCGGTCCGATGCTCGACCGGGCCCGTGGGAAGACCAGATCCGGCCTTTGCCTGGGCGACGCGTGCGCGCTTCCGGTCTGCGGCGCCAGCTTCGATTCTTACAGTGTCGGTTGGGGCCTGCGCAACGTTCCGTCCGTCGAAAGGGCCCTGGCCGAAGCCGTCCGTGTCCTGAAGCCCGGCGGGCGGTTCACATCGGTGGACATGGCCCGCCCGAAGGGGTTGGCCGGAGCGGTCTCCGAGCGCGTGTTCCATACGGCCGTCCCGGTGCTGGGCCGACTGTTCGGAAGGACGTCCGCGTACACGTACCTTCCCAAGAGTACGACCGTCTTCCTCGAACCGGACGCGATGGACGACGCGATGAGGGCTGCAGGTCTGACCGATATCCGCCACAGGCGCTTGTTCTTCGGCAACATCTGCGTCCATTGGGGGACCCGGCCATGACCGCGCCCGCGATGGTCGGACTGCTGTCCAAGGTCGCGCCCCCTTGGGCGGTCTCCGGATTGGCGGAACGGCTGGAGGCGGTCGAAGCCTGCCTGCGACAGGAGTCGGCGAGCGTCGTCAAGACGGTCGCGGCCGTCGGCGAGACGACGCTGGAAGCGGGCGGCAAACGGCTCCGACCCGCCTTGGCCGTCGTGAGCGCGTGCGCGGCCGGGGGCTCCGACCAAGACACCCGCATCATCGGGATCGGCGCCTGTCTCGAACTGGTCCATATGGCGACGCTCGTCCATGACGACGTCATCGACGAGTCGCCGACCAGGCGGGGCCGGCCGACGGCGGCCAGCGTCGTCGGCAACACGGCGGCGATCCTCAGCGGAGACGTCTTGCTCGCTAAAGCGATGCGGCTCCTCGCGGCCGACGGCGATACCGAGATCATCAGAAGCGTCAGCGAAGCCGTGGTCGACCTGGCCGAGGGCGAGGTGATGGAACTGGAACTTCGCGGCTTGCTTTCCGCATCGGAGGACGCGTACCGGACCGTCGTAGCGCGCAAGACGTCCGCGCTCTTGTCCTGCGCGTGCCGGGTCGGAGCCATGACCGCCGGTGCGGACCCGACGGTGACCGTCGCGTTGTCCGAATACGGTCGACGTCTCGGCGACGCGTTCCAGATCGCCGACGACCTGCTCGACTACGACGGCGACCGCCTCAAGACGGGCAAACCGTGGGCTACGGACTTCCGCGAAGGACAACCGACCCTTCCGCTCATCTTCCTGACGGGCGCCCTGTCAGCGGAAGAATCGGTGTTCGTCGAGACGCGTTTCGGAAACGGGGTCGGCGACGACGACCTGACCCAGATTTGTGGATGGATGAAGGACCGAGGGGCCCTCGCCAAGGCCGCCGATGCCGCCCGTCACGAATCGGACCAAGCGATCGCCGCCTTGTCCGCGCTTCCCGATTCTCCGTACAAGGACATCCTCGAAGGCGTCGCTCGGTTCGTGGTCGAACGGGACGCCTGAACCGTGAAGGCCTATTCCCTGTACCTGTTCGATCTGGACGGCACGGTGTACCGCGGACGCCAACCCGTCCCCTATGCGCCCGCGACGATCACCGAACTGCTCCGGCGCGGTGCGTCCGTCAGGTATCTGACGAACAACTCGGCCGCACGGCCTGTCCAGGTTTCGGCGATGCTGAACCACATGGGCGTCCCTTGTCGGAGCGAATGGGTGATCGGTTCGGGACAGATCGCCGCCGCAGAGTGCCGGACGAAGCGCGAGGTCTACGTCGTCGGTGAAGACGCGCTTCGGCACACGTTGACGGAAGCGGGCGTGGCGCTCGGGGACCGAGACCCCGACACGGTGCTCGTCGGTATTTGTCGTCAGATCACGTACGAGATCCTCGATACCGCGGCGGCGTTCGTCCGACAGGGCAAGGAGTTCCTCGCCACGAACCGGGACGCGACGTTCCCCCTGGAAGGAGGCCGCCTTCAGCCGGGAGCCGGCGCGATCGTCGCGGCGATCGAAGTCGCGTCCGGACGTTCCCCGCGCGTTCTGGGCAAACCGGCTCCGGACATCGTGCTGGCGGCCCTTGCGGGCAGCGACGCCGCCTTGAGCGAAACCATCATCGTCGGCGACCGGATCGACACGGACATCGCCTGCGGCCAGGCCGCGGGATGCGACACGTTCCTTGTCCTGACCGGCGTGGAACGCGCGCTTCCACCGGGGCAAGCCGGTGCACCCGACCTTCGAGGCCTGCTGTGACCCGGAACGTCCCAACCGGTAGGCTCGCGTGATGGACGTCAGGTTCGAGCGGGTGCGGCTGACCAAGCGCTACCCCTTGACGATCAGCCGAGGGACGAGCACGGGCTCGGACAACCTCTTCGTCTTCGTATCGGACGGGCAGCACGAAGGCATCGGGGAGTGCGCGTTCGGGACGGGTTCGGACGGCGACCAGTCCGCTTGGGGCGAGGCGCAATTGGCCCCGATCGTCGAGGCCGGGTTTCATCGGCGCGACGTTCATGCCTGCTGGCAGGCGATGCACGATGCCGGAGTCGATCCCGCGGCCGCAGCCGCACTCGACACGGCCCTTTGGGACCTCAAAGGGAAACAAACGGGCCTTCCCCTCTACCGCTTACTCGGACTGCCGCTTCCGAAGGTCGCGTCCAGCGTCACGATCGGGATCAACCCACTGGACGTGATCCGAGATCGCGTCCCGGAAATCCTCTCGCGGACGGGCGCACGTTATCTGAAGGTCAAACTGGGGAACCCTGACGGGACCGAAGCGGACCAAGCTTCGTTCGAGGCCGCGCGGGAAGCGTCGGCACCGTTCCGTATCGGGCTTCGCGTCGACGCGAACGGAGGTTGGTCGCTCGAGACCGCGCGGACGATGGCACGCTGGTTGTCCGAGAGGGGCTGCGACTATGTCGAACAGCCGCTGGCCGCGGGACAAGAGGACGAACTGCCTGCACTTTTTCATGACGCCCCACTGCCGGTCTTTTTGGACGAGTCCGTCCGAACGAGCCACGACGTCCCGGCCGTCGCCGACCGGTGCCACGGCGTCAACTTGAAGATCATGAAGACGGGCGGGGTCACAGAGGCGTTGCGGCTCGTCGCCACGGCCCGGGCCCACGGACTTTCGACGATGATCGGGTGTATGAGCGAGAGCTCGGTCGCGATTTCTACGGGAGCGGCGATCGGCGCCCTGTTCGACCATATCGATCTCGACTCGCACCTCAACCTCGCACCCGATCCTGCGAGCGGTGCCGACTGGAAGGACGGCGTCGTAGTCCCGACGGACAAGCCTGGCCACGGTGCGGCCCTGAAGGCGGTCGATGTTCGGCCCTGAGGCACGGCTCGCCCTTTACATGGAGGGCGCCTTTGAGTCGAAGACCGGGAAGATGGGCCTCGGTGTCCTCCGTTATTCGCCGAACCCGGTCGTCGCCGTGATCGACAAAGGCCACGCCGGTGAGAGGCTGGCGGACGTCACGGGCATCGTCCACGGGGCCCCGATCGTCGCTGGAGTCGGCGAGGCGGCCGATCTGGGCGCTGAAGTCTTGATCCTGGGAATCGCCCCTCCAGGAGGGCAGATCCCGGACGACTGGCGTCCGGCGATGGACGAAGCGGTCGCGCGCGGCCTCAGCCTCGTCAACGGGCTCCATGAGGGGCTCTCTCGACGGTTTCCGACTTTGGGGCCTGGCCAGTTCGTTTGGGACGTCCGCGTCGAACCGCCAGGAATCGGGGTCGGCGGGGCTCAAGCGCGTCTGATGGCGAACCGCAGAGTCTTGACCGTGGGAACCGACATGAGCGTCGGCAAGATGACGGCAGGGCTTGAAATCGCCAGGTCGGCCCGGGCCAAGGGGGTCGAGACGGCGTTCGTCGCGACGGGACAGGTCGGGATCGTGATCACTGGGGCCGGCGTCCCTTTGGACGCCGTCCGCCTGGACTATGCGTCAGGAGCCGTTGAGAACGAAACATTAAAGTATTCAGCGTCTCAACTTATCGTTATCGAGGGACAAGGATCGTTGATCCATCCTGGAAGTTCGGCGACTTTGCCGCTCATGCGAGGATCTTGTCCGACGCACCTCGTTCTGTGCCACCGCGCGGGTATGACCCGTTTACCCCGTGTTCCTTGGGTCGAGGTCCCGCCGCTGAAGGAGGTCGTCCGGCTGTTCGAAGACACCGCGTCCGCCTGTGGCACGTTCGGTAGCCCCAAAGTCGTCGGCATCGCGTTGAACACGTCCCATCTGGACGAAGGCGGGGCCTGCGGGGCCGTCCGCGAGGTCGAGCGGGATACCGGGCTGCCCGTCTGCGACCCTGTCCGGGACGGGGCCGGGCCGTTGCTCGACGCGATCCTTCGAGCCTGACCGCCGACCGGCCATAATGTGGCCCATGAGCCTGGTAGTGCTGGACGCGAGCGCGATGAAGCGGACGCTCGGTCGCATGGCCCATGAGATTCTGGAAGCCAACGGCGGAGGCGAGGGCCTCGTCGTCGTCGGAATCCTTCGCCGCGGGTACCCGGTGGCCAAACGGCTCGCCTTCACGATGACGCAGATCGAAGGAACGACGGTCCCCTGTGGCAAGCTCGACGTCACGTCCAGCCGGGACGACCGTCGGGACGAGGCCTCCGACGCGAGCGAGATCCCTTTTGAAGTGACGGGGAAGAGCGTGATCCTCGTCGACGAGGTCGTCTTCACTGGCCGGACGATCCGGGCCGCGATGGACGCCCTGATGCGGTTCGGAAGGCCGAGCCGGATCCAATTGGCCGTCCTCGTCGACCGGGGCCACCGCGAACTCCCGATCCAGCCCGACTATGTCGGCAAGGTGGTCGAGACGGAGCGCGGAGACCACATCGTCGTCAACGTGTTCGAGAACGAAGGTCAAGACTCCGTCGTCCACCAGTTCGCCAACGAGCGGGAGGCGGTCTCCGGTTGAACAACGTGCTCTCCATCCGACAAACCCCGGTGGACGTGGTCCAAACCCTTCTCACCGCGGCTGGAGAGTTCAAACGGTCCGTCAAGAAGAGCGGCCCTGTGAAGGGCCTGCCCCGGCGCACGGTCGGTCTTCTTTTCTTTGAAAACTCGACGAGGACGAGGGTCGGTTTCGAGCAGGCCTGTCACTACCTCGGGTACCGGACGGTCAACTTCTCAGGTTCGGGCAGTTCGGTCAAAAAGGGCGAGACCCTGAAGGACACGATCTTGACGCTCCGGTACGAGCGCCTTGAGGCGGTCGTGATCCGGCACAGCGCGTCCGGATCCTGCAACCTGGCCGCGCGCTACTTCAACGGGCCCGTCATCAACGCCGGTGACGGATGGCACGAGCACCCGACCCAGGCTCTCGGCGACGGCCTGACCGTCATCGAGCGCAAAGGCAAGATCGACGGGCTGAAGATCGCGATCGTCGGCGACATCACCCACTCGCGCGTCGCGAGGAGCAACGCCTGGCTTTTCAGCAAAATGGGGGCCGAGGTGCGGTTCGTCGGTCCCCGGACGCTCGTGCCGGGACAGACGTCGCAATTCCCGGCGACGGTCTACCACGATCTCCGGGCCGGCCTCGACGGCGTCGACGTGGTGATGGCTTTGAGGCTCCAGCTCGAACGGATGGAAGAGGGGCTCGTCAGCATCGGCGAGTACCGACGGCTGTATCAGATCAATCGGTCGAGTCTGCGGTCCGCAGCCCCGGACGCCATCGTCATGCACCCGGGCCCGATGAACCGGGGCGTCGAGATCGACGATTTGACCGCAGACGGCCCGAACAGCGTGATCACCGAACAGGTCACCAACTGCATCTTCGGCCGGATGGCGTCGCTCGCCTACGCGTTCGGCGACGTCCGGGCTGCCGGGACGGGGGGTTTGACGTGAAGACGCTCTTGAAGAACGGCCGGATCCTCGACCCGTCTTTGGGCCTCGACATCGCGGGCAGCGTCCTCATCGAAGACGCACAGATCGTGGAGGTCGGAGCCGAGGTCGACGTCCAGGGCGTCCAGGAGACGTACGACTGCTCGGGGCTGTGGATCTGTCCGGGGCTGGTCGACATGCACACCCATCTCCGGGAACCGGGCGAGGAACACCGGGAGACGATACGGACGGGGACGCAAGCGGCGGCGGCGGGCGGATTCACGAACATCTGCTGCATGCCGAACACGACGCCTGCCCTGGACAACCCGGCACTGGTGGACTTCATCCTGGACCGCGCCTCGGCCCCTGACGCGGGGGGCGTGTTCGTGTCCCCGGTCGGCGCCTTGACGGTTTCCAACGCGGGGGTCCACATCAGCGACCTCGCCGCGTTGAAGAAGGCGGGGGTCGTGGCCGCCAGCGACGAAGGTAGCCCGGTCCAAGACTCGCGCGTGATGATGCGCGCGATGGAAACGTGCCTTCAGGTGGACTTACCGATCCTGGCCCACTGCGAAGACCGCTCTCTGAGTTCGGAAGGGTGCATGAACGACGGTTCCCGTAGCGCGTTGCTCGGCCTGGCCGGAATTCCCCGCTGTGCCGAAGAGATCATGGTCATGCGGAACTGCCTCCTCGCGCTCAACACCGGGTGCCGCATCCATATCCTTCGGGTCAGCACGTGGGGGGCCGTGGAGATGGTCCGACAAGCGAAGTACCTTGGCGCGCCCGTGACCTGCGAGGTCTGCCCCCACCATTTCAGCCTGACCGAAGACGACGTCGGAGAGTTCGACCCCAACTTCAAGACGACACCTCCACTGCGCACACAGGTCGATGTCGACATCATTCTTCAGGCCTTGAACGACGGGACGATCGATTGCATCGCCAGCGACCACTCCCCGTATGCGCCGTACGAGGTCGAAGTCCCGTTCCAAGAAGCCCCGTTCGGACTGGCCGGCCTTGAGAGCGTGGTCGGCGCCACATTGACCTACGTCACGCATAAGGGTCTGTTGAACCCGCTCGAGACCGTACGGAAACTGAGCACGGCTCCGGCCAAAGTGTTAGGGATCGAGGCCGGATCTCTGAGCCCGGGTTCGAGCCCGCTCGCCCAAGTCACCGTCATCGATCCGAACGTCGAGTGGACGTTCGACGCCGCCCGGACGTTTTCGAGGGGCAAGAACACACCGTTCCATGGCGTGCCGTTCCGCGGCAAGGCCGTCCTGACTTTCTGCGGAGGAGAGATCTATCGTGACCAGCTGTACCCGTCGGCGCGTTATCAAGTCGAGTTGGACTAGCCTCCTCGCCGCCGTGCTCGTGGCCGGGTGCTCCAACGGCAAGATCCCGGACCCCAACGACCCGCCGGTCGGCCAGACGATTTCGGGAACCGTCCTGCTGGCCAACGTCCAGGACGTCATGAACAATCTGGACGAACGGACGTTCCGCCGTGAGATCACGCCCGTACAGCGGGACGAGATGCTGCAACGCGTCGTCAAGCAAATGTTGAAGGACGTCGACGTGCCGGACGTCCCTGAAGAGGAGGCGTGGCAGTTCGGCGACGCCTATCGCATCGCAGGCGACTGGGAGACCGCCAAAGTCCTGTACGAACGGGCGGTCAAGCGGGCGAAGTCCAAAGACCGGATCGTGAACGACAAGCTCCGGTTAGCCCGGGCGCAAGCCCATCTCGGACCGGTCGAGAAGGCGATCGCCACAGCGCGCTCGACGTTCGATTCGGGGGCGAAAGACAAGGGTCCGATCCTGATGTCCGTCCTCTACGAGATCGTTCCGGAAGGACAAGGCAAAGGAAAGGACATGGCACTGGCCAAGCTTCTCGAGGACGCGATCCCGCAACACAAGGCGACGATCGTCGACCCTCGTTCTGAAGCCGGAAAGGCGTTCCTCCTCGCGCGTCCCCTTCATGTCCACAAGGCTTGGATCAAGATCGCCCAGCTCTATCAAGCGGCCGGCCGCGAAGACCTCGCCCGCAAGGCGATCCTTGCGGACGAAGCCGACCGTCTCGATAGGGCCGACCTTTAAGCCCTCACGGGTCTTTGACGTACCTGGCGTGTCCGTCGACATAGGCGACGCAACGCCCGCCCGGGACCGTGATGTAGCCGATTTCCGTTTTAGCCGGTTCTTTGACGTCGCTGATGTTGCCGCCCTGGAACGTCCAGACGAATCCGTCGAGAAGCCTATCGTTCTTCAGGTACGGCATGACCGACGACGAAAACTCACCGGTTCCGGGAAGCCTGTCTTTGTTGTCCGAGGCGAAAAGGAGCGCCGCGAGGGCGACCTGCTTGGCGTTCGACAACGCGACCGTCCGCTCTGCAGCCAGCTTGGCTTGACGGAAAATCTCGTAGTCGCCTTTCAAGATCTCGGACCGGAACAGGCGTCCCCCGCTCACATAGGCGACGAACGACATGTCCGGGGCCAGGAAGTGGGGGCCGGAGCAATCGGCCGCAACGAGCGCCCTGGTCGATTCGGTGTGCTTTTTCGCCGCCAGCCAAAGACCCTGGACAGGGCGGGACGTTTCCTTGTCGACGGTCAAGACGTGCTCGTGGAGTTCAAGCGTCAGTGGCAGCACGTCGACGGGTTCTGGATCAGGGTCGAACTTCTCGGCGGTCTCGACGACGGTCGCTTTGGACGGGTCCAAGACGATCCGGCCGTTGACGCCCTCGACGTTCTGCACTCCGCCGGCTTTGACTTGGGTTCCGAGCAGTACCGTCCCGCCCGCGCCCCACCTACCGTCGAAGAACGCCGCGCCCTTGACCGTCGACCTGTTCTTCCGGACAGACTTGCCTTCAAGGTCGAAGACCTCGACGTCGAACTGCGTCGTGCGGTCGGCCGGATCGACCGTCCGTTCGACCTTGATCCCGACGCGGACGGCGAACGGCTTGGTCGGTGAGACGAACGTCTGGACGATGACCGGTCCTTCTTGCGCGGTTGGACCGCCGAAGGCCCGCACGGCACCGGTCGAAAAGTCGACGCGGAAGGACCGCGTCGACCAGACTCCGTCGGAGCCGGACGGGCCCGGGCCGGACACCGTCGCGATCCCCACGGACGGATCAGAAGTCGGCTCCACTTGGACCGCTTCGGAGACGTTCGTGTCGAGTTGGACGGGATAGACCTTGTCGTTGGACGTGTCCCAGACCATGCATTTTCGCGCAGGCATGGAAACCGGTGCGCCCTTCAAGGCCTTTTCCAAGAACCTCTTCGGAACGTCGGTCGCCATCATGACGGCGTAGCGGCCGCCTGTCATGGGGGTCAAAGATCCGACCGTCAGGTCCGAAACCTGTCGGGCCGGTTCGGCGAAGAAGACGTCCCTGTCGACGACGACGAAGGGGTTCGGCGCGGGTTGGGCCGTGGCGTAAACCGCCGAAAGGCCGATCCAGCACAGGTTCCAGCCACGCATGCTCTTCAGTGTGCCTCAAGTTTCGGAAAAGTTCGCGTTAGTCGGCAGAAAGAAGCCCGAGAAGCCAAAACGCGCACGACAGTTTCGAACGGCGGCCCGATGACGCCTGCCCGTCCGCGGTGACGAGGGTCAACGCGTTGTGCCCGCTCTCAAAGCCGATCGTCGGATCGGAGACGTCGTTGACGGCGACCGCGTAGACCCGTTTCTTTTCCCGTTTTTCACGGGCAACCTCTAACCTGTCGTCCGGCTCCGCGGCAAAGGCGACGACCCTTGCACCGACTTTAGCGGCCGCGGCCAGGGTTCCGATCACGTCCGGGTTCTCGACGAGATCGAGCTCGGGCGGCCCGTCGCCCCTGCGCAACTTTCCAGCGACGGGCCGGGCCGGTCGAAAGTCCGCTACCGCTGCCGCGCCGATGATCAAGTCCGCTTCCTTACCGAACGGAAGGGCGGCGTCGAGCATTTCCCGGGCCGTCCTTACGCGTACGGTCCGGGCGGCCCGAGGCAACGGTTCGTTGGTCGGCCCGGTCACGACCGTCACCTCAGCGCCCATGACCACGGCGGCCTTAGCGAGGGCCGCTCCCATCTTTCCGCTCGAACGGTTGCCGATGAATCGGACGGCGTCGATCGGTTCGTAAGTCGGTCCGCTCGTGAGGAGTACGCGTCGACCCTTGAGCTTTTGGGTGCCGGCGAGCGCGTCGAGGGCCGCGTCGACGATGTCCGAGTTGGACGCGAGTTTGCCTTGGCCGGACTCGCCACAGGCGACGTCCCCTTCCGACGGTTCGACAAGCGTCACGGCGCGTTCGGCAAGGGCGCAAAGGGACGACCGGGTCGTGTCGTGGGCGTACATCGACGGGTTCATCGCGGGAGCGACGACCATCGGACCTTCGAACGCCAAGGCAAGGGTCGTCAACATGTCGTCGGCGATCCCGGCCGCGATCCGGTTGATCGTGTTGGCCGTCGCCGGAGCGATCAGAAGGAGGTCGGCGGACCGTGCCCAGTCGACGTGCGCCATTCGGCCGCGGACGGGCTCGTCGAAGGTATCGACGAGGGCGGGCTCTCCCGTCAAGGCTTCGAACAGGTCACGCGAAACGAACTTTTCGGCACCGTCCGTCAAGCACGCGCGAACACGGACACCGGCCCGCATCAGGTCCCGTGCGATGTCGCACGCGCGGTAGCACGCGACGCTGCCGCTGACGCCGAGGACGACCGTCCGGTCCTCAAACACTTGTTCCGGCTCCCTGGACGATCGCTTCCAGCTCTTGGACGGCCCGGTCCACATCGTCGTTCACGACCCTGTGAGCGTATCGCTCCGCGAGGGCCATTTCGACCAAAGCGCCCTCTAGCCGCCGCGCGACGGTGGCCTCATCGTCTGTACCCCGTCCCCGAAGCCTTGCGGCCAGGGTCTCTCCGTCCGGAGGGAGGACGAACACGGAGAGGGCGTCGGGGCGGGCGTCCATGACCGACACTGCTCCTTGAACGTCGATCTTCAGCACCGCGATCTTGCCCTCCGCCAACAGCCGTTCCAAGGTCGCGAGCGGTGTGGCATACCCGTTTCCGTGAACCTCTTTAAACTCGAGGAACTCGCCTCGTGCCGCCATGTCGTCGAACCGGGAGCGGTCCACGAAGCAGTAGTCGACCCCTTCGACCTCGCCCTTGCGGGGCGTACGCGTCGTGACGGCGACGACCCGCTCCACCAAAGGGTTAAGGCGCTTCCAGGCGTCGATCAGCGTGTCCTTGCCCACGCCGCTCGGGCCGCTGAGGATGACGATGTGCCCTGCCATGTCAGACAAGGTCCATCAGCTTGGCCGCAAGGCGGACCGGGTCGTGGCGGACGTAGTCCATTTCACTCATGAAGTCGCCGATGATCGGACGGTAACCCATCGTCGCGACGCGGTCGAAGTCGGGGACGACCAGTTCTTGTTGGAAGTCGCGGTACTTTTCGAGGGTCGCTTCGGTCGGGACGCCCGTGTTGATGACCACGAAGTCGACGACCTTTCCGGTCACGTTGGCCTGGATCGCCACCAGGTGTTCGGCGGCCGTGAACGCCTCGCTCTCCCCGCGTTGGGTCATGACGTTGCAGACGTACGCCTTCGGGGCAACCGAGGCGGCGAGTGCGTCCGCGATGCCAGGGACAAGGAGGTTGGGGATGACGCTCGTGTAGACGCTGCCGGGGCCGATGCAGATGAGTTCGGCCTCGGCGATCGCTTCCAAGGCCGAAGGGTGAGGAGTGCATTCGGAAGGGTCGACGTAGATCCGCCGGACGCGCTTTCCCGATCCGACGATGGCCGTCTCGCCGCAAATCTCGGTCTGGTCGTCCATGAGCGCCCGCAAACGGACATGGTCTTTCGTCGACGGGACGACCTTTCCGCGGATCGCGAGGACGTCGCTCGCCATTTCCAGTGCGAGGTCGATGTCTCCGTCCGCTTGCTCGATGAAGCCCGCGATCAGGAGGTTCCCGACCGAGTGCCCGCTCAGTGACCCGCTCTTCTTTTGAAACCGGTGTTGGAAGAGGTCGGTCATCAGCTTTTCCGCGTCGGCCAGGGCGACCAAGCAGTTCCGGATGTCGCCGGGCGGGATAATGCCCATTTCCTGGACCAGGCGCCCGCTGGAGCCGCCGTCGTCGGTCACGGTGACGATGGCCGTGATGTTGCTCGAATACTGCTTAAGGCCGCGGAGAAGCGTGCTAAGGCCCGTGCCGCCGCCGATCGCGACGATCCGGGGACCGGCCGCCAGGATCTGCTTGCGCCTCCAACCCGAGACCGCATCGGTCCGTCCGCTTTCGCCGTCACCGTCCTTCAGCCTTTGAATGCCCCTCGTTACGCCGAAGTAGAGCGCCGAGCCGCCGGCGACCATCAACAAGAACCCCAGGATATGGTTCGTCTCGTTCATGGAATTGAGCGGCACCATGTGGCTGATCGAGTCGAACCACCAGCGGGCCATGCCTTCCGTGACCGGCTTAAAGGCGAAGCGGAAGCTGAGCAGGACCCCGGCCTCCAAGACGATCAGGCCGGCCAGCGCCAGAAAGAAGTACCGCCGCAGCCCGCGGGCCGGAGCGAACCTCTGCCGCCACCGATAGCCCGTCAGCCTATTCTTGATCATCCTTGTCCGGTAGGAACGCGCCGAGGACCCCGTTCAAGGCGGAGTACAGGAGGCTGCCGACCAACGCCGCAGGAAAGCCCTCGATGTGGAACCCGAAATCGAGGTTCCCGACGATCAGCAACATAAAGGCGTTGATGAGGAGCGAGACCAACCCCAAGGTCAGACAATTAAGCGGCAGGGTCAGGAGTTTGAGGAGCTTTCCGAGGGTGGCGTTGACGAGGGCGAGGACGGCGACCCCGACGAACAGCTTGCCGACGTCCGCGACCGTGCCGACCCGGGCCTGGAACTTCCCGGCGAACAACATGTTCGTCAGGAAGGCCGCCACGACCAGCGAGAGGACGGCCAGCACCCACCGGAGCAGCAGCCTTTTCATTCGACCACGGTCATTCTAGCCCACGGCCCGTGTCCGGGCCGATCTGTTAGAGGCTCGCCTTGCCGACGTCGCTCAATGTGAACTTGACGGACTTCACCTGGCCCGCCGACCAAAGCTTCAGCGCGACCTCGGCTCCCGGACGGAGCGGCGAAACGACCTTTTGAAAATCTTCAATGTCTTTGACCGGTTTTCCATTGACCTCGGTCACGACGTCAAGTTCGTGGACGCCCGCGGTCCCAGCCGGGGAATCGGCCTCGACGTCGACGACCACCGCCCCTTCCGACGGCGGCTCGGACGAAGCGTTCGTGCGCTGCTTCAGTTCTTCCCGAGCGTCGGGGACACCGAGGACGCCCTGCCTGCGGATCAACTGGATCCCGATCCGGCCGTACTTGGCATACCCGAACTTGACGATGTCGTCGACTACCTGGCGCATCCGGTTGGAAGGAATGGCGAAGCCGATCCCGATGTTGGCCCGGGTGGTGGTCGCGATCGAGGAATTGATGCCGACGAGTTGCCCATCGGCGGTGCACAGGGCGCCTCCCGAGTTGCCAGGGTTGATCGCCGCATCCGTCTGGATGCCGTCGATGAAAACCGCGTCGCCACTGCCCGGAAGCTGTCGGCCGACGTTACTGACGACCCCCACGCTCAGCGTGTTCTCGAAGCCGAGGGGGTTGCCGACGGCAATGACCCATTGTCCGACCTCAAGCTTGGCGCTGTCCCCGACGTCGATCGGCTTGAGCCCGTTAGCGTTGACTTTAATGACCGCAAGATCGGAGCGTGGATCGGTGCCGACGACCGAGGCGGGCAGGTTACGGCCGTCGGTGAGCGTGACGAGGACCTTGTCGACCAACCTCGACCGACCGAACCCCATGTCCGTGCGGACGACGTGGTTGTTCGTCACGATGTACCCGTCGTCGGTCAAGATGACGCCGCTGCCTGCTCCGTCTTGGGTGATGTGACGGCCGAAGAAGTCCGCCCCGTCGATCTGGGTCGTGATGTTGACGACGCTCGGAAGGATGAGCTTGGCCGCGGCTCGGAAGTCCGGTGCGTTGCCCGTGTTGTCCAGCTTGACCGGTTGAAGCGTCACGCTCGGCTTTTTAAAGATCGAAGACTCGTTGTAACTCCGGTCGCGCCACAGCTTATCGACGCGCAAGGCCGCTGTGACCCCGGCAAAGACCACACCGAACACGGCGACGGTCGCGATCGCGATTCCACTCTTGGTCATTTTGGTCACCTAGTTCTATACCGGTTGACGTCGCCGTCGTTCCCACGGGCCTACCGTTCAGGGCCCGTACCGGGGAAGGACGTAGGCACGGACGAGCTCTGCCCATTGCGCGAGGACGCTGTCGTCAGGAAGCTTTCCGGCCCATTCCAAGACGGCCTTCGTCTCAGACTCACGGAACGGGAACGGAGGTACGACTCCGATCGCAGAAGCTTTCTTGACCTCGATCAAGGCATCGGCGGCCATGTTCGTCGTGCGGGCGAGGCACCAAGCGAGAAGGTAACCGGCCAGGGGGCACGGCCGGATCCGCTGGGCCTCGTCCAAAATCCGGGCCGCATCGGCGATCAGCCCGTGTCCGATGTAAGCGTCCGCAGCCTCAAGGAGCCGCACGGGGTCCTCGGCCAACGGTCGGACCATCGGATCCGGCCCGACCGAAGCGTCTTTCGATGCGGCGAGGAACGCCTCGGCGCGGAAAACGGGGTCGAGCGGGGCCAGGAACCGCCCGTTGAGGAACGAAGACCTCTCCGCCCCTTCGTCCTCGCCCGCCCGTCGCTCGCAAGCGGCCCGGAACCACCACAAGAGCGGGTCGTCCCCTTGGGTCAAAAGCGCCTGGTCGATCTGGCTGACCGCATCGGTAGTGCGACCTGCCGACGCCTCGGCCTTGGCCGACTGGACGGCACGGACGTGCTCCAACCCCCAGATCCTTTGCTCGGGGGTCTCGCCGCGCGCCAAGGCCCGCCAGAACGCCTCCTCCGCGCTTTCGGCGCCCTGGTCGCCGTCCGAAAACGGAAGATAAGCGCGTCGCGACGACTGAAGAAGGGCGTCTTCCGACTCGGACCGAGGGTCTAGAACCGAAGGCCTCGGACCGACGCGGGAGTCCGTCCGGACGAGGCCGGTCCGGTCGACCGTGGCCACTTCCGCCGCATCCCGGTCCAAGGCCGCCGCGAACAGTTCGCCAGGGCCGATGTCCAGCGGCGATTCGAGCGCCCGGCCGTCGCAGTCAAGGACCTGGACCGTCCCAGAGAAACCCGTCGACGAGACGGCCCAGACGTTCGCCCCGCGGAATCCGACAGCGAGGCCCCGCTCGAAGCCCTTGACGCCCGGTTCCTTGAGAGGCACGAGCCGGACGCGGAACATACGGGTCTGTCGAGGTCCGAAGAAGTCGCCTTCGGGGCAGCGGCCCAGACGGGCCGTTCCGTCGGTCCAAGCGACGGGCGCGTCCTCGCACCAGAGGGCAAAGCCTGGCGTCTCCGAAGTGCCCTCCCAGACGAGCGCTGGTCCGTCGGCCCGGTCCGGCACCGACCCTGCCCCAAGCTGGAACCCGACGGGGCACCGGGCAGGGACCAAGTTCCGGTTATGGACGTGGACGTCCACGAGGACGTCCGCCCGATCGGGCTCAAGAGTCGTGCACACGTGCGCGACGAACCCGGGTGCGGCCAGTGAACACGTCATCACGCCTCCCGGAGACCGTTCGGTCCGAGGTTCGAAGACCTCGAAAGCGAGCGGGTCGAGCCCGGACCGGTCGCATTCACCGAAGAAGGGTGTCAACCCGTATGAAAAACCAAGCGAACGGCGCCCCCACGGCTGGGGCACGATGCCGTCAGGTAGGGGCCACAGTGCCACACCGTCTGACGCCAGGTTCAGAATCCGCCCGCCGAGTCCGGGAACGACGGTCACGGAGACAAGACCGTTTTCAAGGACGACCGTCGGGAACGTCATCGCCCGTTTCTGACCGGTGCCTTTAAGTCCCGGCCAGGGGTAACTGGAGGCACCTTGGCCCGACAGGGCGAACGGTACGGCTTCCAGGGCCTCACACGCCACGTCCCACGGATGTTCCGACACTTGTACGAGCACGATCCTGACCTTTCCTGAGACGTCTGCCACAATAGCGTTGCATTGAGCGCCCCGAGGAGGAGTATGAAGTCCAATCCAGGCACGGTCGCGGCTCCACGGGCCGTCCGCCGCCCGGACTCTCAAGGTGTCCGGATCGCAAAGGTGGTCTTCTGGTGGGTCTGCCTGCCGGCGCTGATGATCTTCATCGGCTACCGTTTCGTCGGCCCCAGCATCGGTCGCGTTCCCGAAATCAAGAAGGGCGCCCAGAAGATCCTCGCGAACAGCGTCCAGGACCCGGAAACTCCCGACGGCGGCGACACCGTATCCGACGCCTCGAAACCGACGATCGATATCAGTGTCGAAAAGGGTGCGGCCCGTCCGAAGCCGCAAACGGAGCCTCGCTCCCGGAGGAAGAAGCCAAAGCCGAAACCGAGCGCTTCGGACGCCGACAGGGTGGAGTCGCCGAAACAAGACCCTGCTAGCGGAGACGGGGCCACCCCTCCTCCTGACGGCGATCCGGCCAGTGGGGCAGGCGACGGCACGGGACGGGGCGAAGGCGTGCTCGTCAGGCTGCCCGTGGTCTGATCAGACACGACTCGGTGTGGGAGGCCACTTGTGCCACGGCGCCGACAAGTTCGCTTTCCGGAAGCGCCACGAGCCCGAGGACGTCCTCCGACGGAGCGACCGCAGACTCGGTTCCCAATCCGTACCCGTTGGCGACGGCGAGGTAATCGGAATAGGCCAGTGCCGCGCGGGCGACGTCCTCTCCCGATTCACCGTTCTCAGGGCCGACGAGGGTCGCGAACACTTGAGGCAGTTTCCAGGCCCGGAAAGCACCCAGCGTGATGGCTCCGATCGGGCCGAACTGCTCCTCGAAAACGGTTTGGAACGAGCACCCTCGGAACTCGGCTTCCGAAGAGACACGGTTGAACTCTTCGGGGAAGCCGATAGCGACGAGCCCTGTCCCAAGATCGTGAAGGACGCCGGCTGCGAACAACTCGTCGCCGTTGACGGACGAGACGAACGGCGACGTCTGCTTTCGGCGGAGGAAGACGTACTTGGCCATGATCCCGACGAACGTCGAGTGTTGGACGAAGCGGACCGGATCGAGGCGCGACCGCTGTGAGCCGCTCATCACCGATTGCATGAGAACGGACATCGACACGGACTTGGTGCCGCGGACGCCCAAGATCGACAGCGCCGTTCTCATTTCGGTGACGGGTTTCGGGGACAGTGCGTACAAGGGGCTCGAGGCCGAACGCAACAGCCCGGCCGTCAGCGCCGGGTCGCTGGCGACGGTCCGAAGGACCTCCTGGGAGATCAGTTCCTGATCGACCAACTGGCACAGCTTGGTCGCGGCCATCGGGATCTGCGGCAGTGTCGTATCGCACGACAGCCGTGCGAGCATCTGGTCATAAGTCGGCATCCGTCGGTCTCCGTCAGGTTCATTTTCGGTTCCAAGGAGGAGAGAACTTAGCTCTGTCCTGCCAGGTGGCGAACGTCGGTCGAGACTCTGGTATAAGGGCTGGGCAGTGGCCGAAGGCGAATTTGACCGCGATCCCAGCTCGCTCGGCGACCTTTTTAAGCTTCAGTGCGGGCGGTTGGCCGAGCGGCCGCTCTTCCTCGTCCCCGACCGTCGGGGCGTCCAGACGCTCACTTATCGGGAAGCCTTCGACGAGGTCTACCGTTACGCGAGGGCGATCCACCGCTTCGGGCTCAAACCCGGCGAACGAGCCGTCATCGCCAGCGAAACGTGCCTCGAGTGGGCCCTGGTCGATTGGGCGTGCCAGACCCTTGGCATCGTCCTCGTTCCGGTCTATCCGACGTTGCCACCGGATCAAGCCCAGTACATCGCGTCGGACTGTGGCGCGAAGCTCGTCTTCGCCCAAGACGTCCGGCAATCGGAGAAGTTCGAAGGCGTCACGACGGTCACGATGGGCCGGGAGCTCCTCTCGACCGAAGCCGAGCTCGGCGTGGACGAATGGAACGCCCTCACGGCATCGGTGAAACCGGACGACACCGCCACGGTCATCTACACGAGCGGCACCACGGGACAGCCGAAGGGCGCGGTTCTGACGCACCGCGGGTTCTTGGACCTCTGCGCCGCGATCAAAGGGCCTTACGGCATCGGTGAAGGCGACCTGTTCCTCAGTTTCCTACCGCTCTCCCACGTGTTCGAACGGTTCGCGGGGCACGTCCTGCCCGTCGGCGTCGGCGCGGCCGTCGCCCACGCGGGATCGGTCGTCACGCTGGCGGCGGACATGCTGCAAGTCCGACCGACGATCATGTGCGCGGTGCCCCGGTTCTTCGAAAACCTGAGGCACAGGGTGATCGAAAACGCCCATAAGGAGGAAGGCTTGAAGAGGAAGGTCTTCGACCTGGCCATGGACCAGGCCGCCAAGAAGGCGAGGAACCGGCCGTGCCCCTGGTTCTGGCTGACAGACGCGTTGGTCGGCAAGAAGATCCGTGAGCGGACCGGTGGGCGGCTCCGGTTCTTCGTCAGCGGCGGAGCGGCCCTTCCGGCCCCCGTTGCCGATTTCTTCGTCGGGTTCGGCCTTCCGATCCTTCAGGGCTACGGCCTGACCGAGACGACTGCGGCGACGTGCCTGAACCTTCCCAGCGACAACCGTCCCTGGACGGTCGGGCCACCGATTCCCGGCGTCGAAGTGAAACTGGCCGACGACGGGGAGATCCTCATCCGAGGGACGGCGGTCATGACCGGTTACTGGGGCCTTGAGGAGGCCACCCGGGAAGCCATCGATCCCGAAGGCTGGTTCCATTCGGGGGACATCGGGGAGTTCGAGGACGGCAAGCTCAAAATCACGGACAGAAAGAAGGACATTCTCGTTCTGGCGAACGGTAAGAACATCGCGCCCCAGAAGCTCGAGGCCCTCTTGGCCGAACTGCCCCTCGTCGGCGAAGCAGTCCTTTTCGGAGACGGGATGGACCACGTTTCGGCCATGCTCGTACCGGACTTCGACAAAGTCGCCCATTGGGCCAAGGAGAACGGTCATCCTGAAATGGATCCCGAAGCGTCCGTGGCCTTCGAACCTCTAAAAGAGCACTTCAAGTCTGAAGTCCAGAAGCTGAACAAGACGCTCGCAGACTTCGAGAAGGTCAAGCGCCACGTGCTCGTCCCGGCGGTCTTCTCCGTCGAGTCCGGCGAACTGACGCCTTCGCTCAAGGTCAAGAGACGCTTTGTTAAAGAAAAGTACAAGTCTTACGTAGAAGACTTATTGAAATAACCGATTCTCGACGGTTCCGTCCTGTCCCAGTTCCTTTTCGGCTTGAGCGACGGCCCGTAGTTCGCCCAGGACCACGTCGATCGATTCGACGGACCGGGACCCCATCGCAGGGAGACCGGTCAACGCGAATTCGGCGCTCTTCGTTTCGATCTCGTCGGCGAGCGATTGGAGCCGCTCGGAGACGGTGCGGACGGACGGCAGGACTGCGGCGAGCTGACCGCTTTGGTGTGCGTAGGCCGTCCAGTCGGACGAGGCCATGCGTTTGAGTCCTTGAAGGGCGTCGCCGATGTCAAGGTCGACAAAGTCCTCGACGATGCTTTTGATCTCCGACTCCTTGTCCTGTCGAGGCGGGCCGACGCAGCCCTTGCACAGCAGCATCAGTTCGCCCATGGCCGTGTCCGCCGCCCGCTCTGCCTGCCTTTTCAAGGCGGACCAGTATGCGGGCACGTCAGGCCCGGACCACTGGGCTCCTCCGAGCGACGATCGGATCCGGGCCCAGTGGTACGCCGACGCCTCCAGATATTGGAGCGCGACCGGATCCACCCACCGGTGGAGTTTCCGCTGTTCGGACAATTGTCGCAGTTGACCGGCGAAGCGGCTGACCTCGAGCCTGAGTCGGGCCTCCGGATCGTTCTGCAGGCGCCTTTGCCGGACCAACGCCGTCCCGAGGGAAAGAGAGACGCCGACGAACGCTCCGCACCCGACGAGCGCGGCCAGCCACGCTCCTGCCGCCGCCAACGAAGCGAAGAGCACCATGGCCCCCATCGCCGAGACCCCGTAGACGACAGGCGGCACCGACTGGACCACCTCGCGGGTCGCCGATTCCAGCGTCGCGTCGACATAGTCGCGCAGATAGGGGAACCTCTTGTTGCGTGTCCCGGACATGCTCGCTTCCTCCAAGCATACGCCCGGACCCCGGATCGGGTTCGTCGACGCGGGTACACAGGGGCCATGCGGCTGACCGACACCCACTGCCACTTGAACGACGGCCGCGCGTTTCCCGTCCCCGAAGCGACCGTCGCAGAAGCGGCCGAAAGCGGGGTCTGGCGGCTCGTCGTCGTGGGCGTCGATTCCGAGTCGAGCCGAAGGGCCGTCGAGATCGCAGAGGGGTGTGACCAGGTCTACGCGGTCGTCGGCTGGCACCCCAATTACACGTCGGACTACCGGGAGGGGAGCCTGAAGGAGGTCCGGGAGCTACTGGACCACCCAAAGTGCGTCGCCCTCGGCGAGATCGGCCTGGACTTCTATCGCGACCACGCCTCACGGGACGACCAGCACAGGGCGTTGCGGGAGCAACTCGACCTGGCCGAGGACAAGGGCGTTCCCGTCGTTTTCCATTGCCGGGACGCCTACCCCGAGCTGCTCAGCGTTCTTGAGGGCCGCAAGGGCCTTCCCTACCTCTTCCACTGTTTCGCCGGATCGGACGACGATGCCGCGAGGGCGTCGGGTCTGGGCTCCTGGTTCGGAGTCGACGGACCGCTGACGTATGCGTCGGCCGGTCCGCTCAGGGAGGTCGTCGCCCGTCTGCCAAAGGACAAAATCGTGCTGGAGACGGACAGCCCCTATATGACGCCCGTACCCTACCGTGGCCAAAGAAACCGCCCGTCCTTCCTGCCGTACGTCAACGCGGCGTTGGCAGAGTGCTGGGGCGTGACGGTCGAAGAATGTGCGGCGCAGACCGAGGCCAACGCCGAGGCGTTCTTCGGTTTTTGACCGGGCAGAGGCTAGAGCGCGGCCCTTTCCTTGATGTCGAAATAGGCGCTGACGAGAGCGGCGGACAAGTCTTGCGGTTCGGCTTCGATGTTGGACAGCCCGGCTCCGGCCAACCGGACGGCGGCTTGGTCACGGTCCGATTGGTACCAGGTGGCCGCGGCCCTCGAGAACAGCGACCGTTCGGTGTCGACGGGCTGTGACAAAAGAGTGGACAGGCGCGGGTCTTTGACCCGGACGACGATGACGAGGTGCTGTCGCCGCATCGGACCGAGGGCGTCGGCCAGTTCGTCGGCTTGGTCGTCGTTCTCCGCATCCGTAAATATGACGACCAAGGAACGGCGCTTCCACTTCGAGGACAGATAGGTGAACGCCTTCGCGTAGTGCGGCTGGACAGGTTCGGCGACGACGTCGTGCGCGGCCTTCAAGACGGCCGCCACCTGTGCTTTGCCCCGTTTCGGCGCCACATAAGCCCGGACCGCGTCGTTGAAGGCGAAGAGGCCGACCAAGTCGCCCGAGCGTTCGGCCGCATGGAACAACATCAGTGCCGCGTCGAGGGCGTGATCGATCTTGCTGACGCCTTCGATCTCTCCGAGCATGTGCCTCCCGAGGTCCAGGCACACGATCACGGACTGGTTCCGCTCTTGTTCGAAGTTCTTGACGACGAGACGTCCCCGTCTGGCCGTCGACTTCCAGTCGACGAAGCGGAAGTCGTCGTCGTTGTAATCGCGGAGGCTCTCGAACTCGGTGCCCAGACCGCGGATCCGTGACTTCCGGACACCGACCTGCGAGAGCCGCCCCTTTTGCTTAAGAAGGTCGAAGTCGCGCACCTTACGGACGTTCGGGTAGACGCGGACCGGCATCGGATTGTCGATCTGCTGCTGGACCCATGCCAGTCCAAGAGGCGCCTTGAAACGGACGAACGTCGACCGGAACTCGTCGGAACCGCGCTCTCGAGGGATCACGGTGTAGGCGGTCGACTCCGGACGTCTCGGCGTCAGTCGAAGCCTTGTTTCGTTACCCTCGGCCTCGCAGTTCAGAGGCGCTTCGTCCCTAAGCTCGACGTCGAGCGTGACCGGTGCCCCGGACTCGACTTCGAGCGTCACCCGGTTCGGAGTACGGACCGACAAAACGGAGTCGTAGACGCGTCGGACAGAGACCGCGGGCCAACGGGCGGCCAACAATCCTGTCAAAGCGAACAGCGCCAAGACGGTCATGTCGTACGGCCAAACGATGCGTTCTAACCCCGGTACGAACGCCCCGCCGACCGGAAAGAGCAGACCGGCCGCCAGAAGGATCCACACCCGCTTCGTCGGGGAGACGCGCGACATGTGGACTGGTAGGATACTAGAGTGAACGACCGGTTCCTTGTCCTCACTCCGGAAAAGGTCGTGCTGGACTACCGCATCTGCGGGATCGGAAGCCGGATCGCCGCACACGTCTTGGACCTAGCGTTGGCCGTCGCGGTTTCCGCCGTACCGATCTATGCCTTCGCGTTTCTGGAACCGGTCTTGGGCAAGGCCGCGGCGGACATGGCGGGCGCGTTGGCCGGATCGTTGGCCTTTCTCGGCTATTTCGTCGTCTGCGAGGGCTTGTTCAGGGGACAGACGGTCGGCAAGATGAGCGCCCGTATGCGCGTCGTCATGGCCGATGGGACGCCCGTCACGTTCTTGGCCGCCTTCTACCGGAACGTGCTCCGGCCCGCGGACATGCTGCCGATCGCTTACTTGATCGGGTTCGTCTGCATGTTCACGAACCCGAGGTCTCAGCGCCTTGGCGACCTGGCGGCGGGGACGATCGTCGTCGCGGAACGCCCCCGAAAGCTCGGTTTCACACCTGCGCCGCACCATGTCGGGATCCATCGCTTCGAGGACTCGGTCGGCGCGCTGAGGAAGATGACGATCGAGGAGTACCAGGTCCTCAAGAACCTCTGCGACCGGTTTCCGGAACTTCCCGCGACGACTCAAGAGTGGAGCGTCCGGACGATCTGGAAGCCGTTCGCCGAACGCCACGGTATCGAGCCCGTCGAGAACGTCCATCCGGTCTACCAGATGGAAGCCACGGTCATGAAGTTCGGCCGGATGCACAACCTCATTTAAAAGGTCTGGAAAAGCTGTGGGGGCCGATTTTCAGTTTGGGGCCGTGGACAACACGGGTCGTTTTCCCCCAGGTTGTCCGGCCGATCCGACCCGCTTCGCCCAAGTTCAAGACCGGTCCGGTTTCCACCAGATACCTCTCGTAACAAATACAATCATCTTCATGACCAATGAAGGGTTTCAGAAAGAGAGCAGGTGGGAAAACCCCGCCCGATACTCTCTGGCTGAGATCCGCCTGACGGACTTTCGGAACTACGGTCCGTCACATTTGGAGTTCGATCCGGGCCTGAACCTCATCGCCGGAGCCAACGCTCAGGGGAAGACGAACCTCCTCGAAGCGGTGTCCCTCGTTTCGACTGGGCGGCTCTTGCGGGGCGGAAGGGACGCGCATGCCGTCCGCCACGGGTGCGAAACCGCGACGGTCGAAGGCACCTTAGGCGGATCGGGGACGACGGTCACGGTCGAACTCAAGAAAGCCGGTCGAAAGCGGGTGGCCCTGAACGGGGCGTCGCTCCCCCGAGCGTCCGACCTCCTCGGCCGTTTGCCGAGCGTCTCGTTCTCGGCTGCCGACTTGGCCGTCGTGACAGGGGAACCGGCCGACCGCAGACAGTTCCTGGATTGGGAGCTCGCTCAACTGTATCCCGCGTACCTGCAAGCCCTGGCCGTCTACAAGCGGGCGCTCGAGCAGCGGAACGTGTTGTTGCGACAAGCTCAAGAGCGGGCGGTCCCCGACGAGCTCTTCGAAGCCTGGGAAGAGCGTATGGGGCCGTCAGGCGCCACACTGAGGGCCTTCCGGACGGAATGGGTGGAATCCCTCGGGCGCTGGGCGAAAGAAGCCCATGCGGTCATGGGAGGCGGTGAAGACCTCGTCCTCGAGTACGTCCCCAAAGAGGACGCGTCGGATGCGGACGCGATGTTGGACGCCCTGGCCGCTTCGAGGCGGGCGGACGTCCAGCGGGGTTCGACCACGGTCGGCCCGCACCGGGACGACGTCGCCGTGACGGTCGGAGGCACCGAGGCCCGCCTGTTCGGCAGCCAAGGCCAACAAAGGACGGCCGTCATCGCGGTCAAGCTCGCCGTCCTCACGTGCGCCGAAGAGACGTTCGGTCAGACGCCCGTCCTCCTGCTTGACGACGTCTTCAGCGACCTCGACGAGACGCGGCGCGCCCGGCTTATCGGCTTGACGCTCGACCGGGGTGGGCAGGTCTTCCTGACGTGCACCGAGGTGGCACAGGCGGGTGTGCTCGCCGACCGGGCGACGGCGTTCCGGGTAGAGTCCGGCGAGGTGCGACCCCAGTGAAGAGGCTCTCCGACATCCTTCCCTCGGCCGTCGAGCAGAAGGACGTCCTCCGAGCGGCCCGCGCCCAATCCGTGTTCGTCCGATGGAAGGAGGCGGTCGGAGACGTCCTCGCCCAGAAAACCGTGCCGGACCGCTACGACCACGGGATCCTCTGGGTCAGTGCGGACAGCGCGACATGGGCACAGGAGCTTCGGATGCGTGAAGAGACCGTCCTCGAGAGGTTAAACGAACTGGCCGCGGAACCGGGCCTGTTCCGTCAGGTCAAGGTCTCCTTGAGGCCCCGGTTCCGCGACCTCATGGGGTGATCCGTGCGTGAGGAACTCGTCCGGCGCCCCCTCGTCATCGCCTTCCTTGGGCTGTGCGCCGGCCTGTCCTCTGGCTTTTCGGCTTGGAACGCGGCATGGGCGCTCCTGCTCGTGCCGTTGCTCTGGCGGCGTTGGGGACTGGCCGTCCTCGCAGGAGCGGTCGCTCTCGGCCTGATCCTCAAGCCGGAGCCCCGGACACCCGTCATCGTGAAAGGTGCGGTCTACCAGGGCACGGTGACGGTCGTCGACGTCCCGACGACGGGAAGGGGGCGGACGACGGCGATCGTGTCGGGCCGAGACCGACCCTACCGGCTTTATCTACCCCCTGACTCTCCGGCGAACCTTGGCGACGTCCTTGCGCTGCGGGCCCTCGTCGTACCCTTGCCCAAGAAAGCCGTCCGACACCACCTCGAAGTCGCGGCTCTGGCACCTGAGGGGCGGATCGTGGACGTGTCGCGCGGTTCCCCGGTGTGGAGGTGGGCGGTCGGGTTCCGCCGTTCGTTCTTGGACCATGTGGAGAGGCACGTCGATCCGGCAGCCGTCGGGATGGTCGAAGCCCTGTGCATGAACGTCACGGACGACATCGGCTCGGGGACGTACGAGGACCTCAGGCGGACGGGGACGATCCATGTCGTCTCCGCTTCTGGCTTGCACGTCACCGTCCTGTGCGTGGCTCTGGCCTGGCTCTTGATGGCGCTACCGCTACCCAAGTGGGTGCAGAACGTCTTGCTCGTCTCCGGGCTTTTCCTGTTCGCTGCCGCAGCCGGCTTTCATCCTCCGATGCTGAGATCCGTACTCATGGTGCTCGTCGCGACGTCCGCTTATGTCGTGCGTCGGGAAGCGGACGCGTTCTCAGCCTTGGCCCTTGCCGGAACGGCAGACTTGCTCTGGAGGCCGGCGGACGTCGCCGACCTCGGGTTCCAATTGTCCTTCCTGGCGGTCGGCGCCTTGATCGCCTTCGGCGGGCCGGCGCCGGACACGGAGACCCCCCGATTGGCGTCCAGGATCGGACAGTGGGGTTGTGCCCTAGCCAGGGCTTCGCTCGTGGCGACACTGGCGAGCCTGCCGTTGCTCGCGTCGACGTTCGGCGAAGTCTCGGTCGTAGGGACCGTTGCTAACCTTTTGGTGATCCCGGTCCTGCCCCTTGTCGTCGTCGGAGCGATCGCATCTTGGGCCGTGTCCTGGTGGTCGTTGCCCGTTTCGGTCGGCGTGCTCAAACTCGTCGTCGAACCGACTACAGGCTGGATCTCTGCGACCGTCGAGTCGGTCGCCAGGTGGCCCTTCGCGTCCCTACCCGTGCCACCTGTTCCCACCTTTTGGTTGGTGCCTCTTTACGCCGCTCTCGCCTGCCTCTACGAACCTCGGAGGCAGGCGGTCCCGGACTCGCGAGGAAACGTCACTCCGACATGAGCTTGAGGCTCGCTTCGACTTTGGACTTCTCTTCCATGAGCCTGGCGCAGTCGTTCCGGGCGGCATCGACGACTTCCGGTTTCGCCCTGCCCGTGAAGTTCGGATCGGCAAGACGGGCCTCCAATTGGGCGATTTTCGGAGTCAACTTTTCCAGTTCTCCTAGAAGGCGGGCGGCCTCCTTTTCCGGGTCGATCAACCCTTGGGTGGGAAGGAAGAATTCGAGGCCGCCGATCGCTGTCGAGAGGTGGCGTTCGTCGGGACGTCCCTGTTCCAGGGATTCGATCCAGGCCTGCGAGCAGACGACAGGCCCGCCGCCCTGAAGGTCGCCGGCGTAGAACGCACGGGGGATCTTGGCGCCTGGAGTCAATTTGAGCTCGGCCCGCATGGCGCGGAGCGCACGGACCGCCTCCATCCAGCTTTCGACGGTCGCTTCGGCTTCAGGATCCGTCCACTCGGGACAGACCTCGGGCCAAGACGACGCCATCAGCATCCCGCCTTCCGCCTTCTTGGGCAGATGGGAGTAGATCTCCTCGGTGATGTGGGGCATGACCGGGTGGGCGAGTTTCAGGAACGCCTCGAGACAGGTGACGAGCACGTGTTGCGGCGTGGCCCGGACCTTCGGATCGGCCAGCCGTGGCTTGGAGACTTCCACGTACCAGTCGCAGAGTTCGTTCCAAAAGAACTTGTAAAGGGCTTGGGTCGCAGACTGGACGTCGTACGATTCGTAACCTTCACGGACGGAACGCTCTGTCGCGGCGAGGCGGCTGAGGATCCATCGGTCGAAGACGTCGTACTCCCCGCTCGGCCCCTCAGGCAGGCCTTCTAGGTTCATTAAGACGAACCGAGAGGCGTTCCAGACCTTGTTCGCGAAGTTCCGGGCGTCGGTCGTCCGTCGTTCGCTGTAGCGGATGTCCTGGTTTTCGCCCGTTTGGCTGAACAGCGTCCACCGGAGGGCATCGGCGCCCTTCTCCTCAATGACGCCCATGGGATCGACGCCTGTCCCGAGGCTCTTGCTCATGCGCTTTCCGTCTTCGGTCAAAACGGTCGCGTAGATGTAGACGTCATGGAAGGGGATGTCGCCGACCAGGTCGCAGCCCATCATGATCATCCTTGCGACCCAGAGATAGAGGATCTCGCGACTCGTGACAAGCACGCTCGTCGGATAGTAGCGGTCGAGGTCCGCGGTCCTCTCCGGCCAGCCCATGGTCGCGAACGGCCAAAGTCCGCTGCTGAACCACGTGTCCAAGACATCGTCGTCTTGCCGGACGATCTTCTTGTCACCGGCCTTGCGTTGGGCGTCTTCCCGACTGAGCGCAGCGAAAGGCTCGCCCGACTCCGTGTAGTAGACGGGGATCCGGTGGCCCCACCACAATTGTCGGCTGATGCACCAGTCCCGGACGTTGCGCATCCAATCGAGATAGACAGAGGCGTACCTGGGCGGTGAGAACGTAATGCGTCCGTCTTCGACGGCCCTGATGGCTTCGACGGACAAGTTCTTCTGATCGACCCACCACTGTTCGCTGGCCATCGGTTCGATGACCTCGTGGCTGCGTTCGCTGATCACAAGGGCGAGTTCGTGGTCTTCGACGCGGTCGAGGAAGCCTTGAGTTTCGAGGTCGTCGACGATCTTCTTGCGGGCCTCGATCCGGTCGAGGCCTGCGTACGGGCCACAATCCGGCGTCATCTTCGCCGACTCGTCAAGGACGACGAGGATTTCCAGCCCGTGGCGCTGACCGACTTCAAAGTCGTTGGCGTCGTGTCCAGGAGTGATCTTGACCGCGCCTGTGCCGAACTCTGGATCGGGATACTCGTCGGCGATCAAGGGGATTTCACGGCCGACGAGGGGCAGGGTCAAGGTCTTCCCGACGATCCCGGTGTACCGTTCGTCCTTGGGATGGACAGCGACCGCGACGTCGGCCAACATCGTCTCGGGGCGGGTCGTCGCCACGATGACGTGTCCAGAACCGTCCGTAAAGGGGTAGCGGACGTGATACAGCTTGCCCTTGGTCACAAGCCGCTCGGTCTCGATGTCGCTCACGCTCGTCTTCAGGGCCGGATCCCAGTTGACGACGCGAAGGCCCCTGTAGATCAGGCCACGCTCGAACCAGTCGACGAAGACCTTGAGGACGGCCTCGTGATAGCCGTCGTCGAGCGTGAAGCGTTCTCGCTCCCATTCGAACGCGCAACCCAAGGCCCTGAAGCCCCGGAGTATCGCGCCCCCGCTTTCATGGCGCCACTGCCACACGCGCTCCAGAAACTTTTCACGTCCGAGATGGAACGGCGACGTCCCTTCCTTCTTGAGGATCTTGGTCACGACGCCTTGGGTGCCGATTCCGGCATGGTCTTGTCCCGGAAGGATCAGAACGTCGAACCCGCGAAGGCGCTTGTAGCGGCCGAGAAGGTCTTGGAGGCCGTAGCACAGGGCGTGCCCCATATGGAGGGAGCCCGTGACGTTGGGAGGGGGGATCGTGATGCTGTAGACCGGCTTTCCGCTCTCCGGAGACGGTCTGAAGAGGCCTGCTTCTTCCCAGGCCCGGTACCACTTGGATTCGACGAGGGACGCGTCGTAGCGCGTCGAAAGCTCTGTATTCATCTGTCCGCTTTCCTGTCTTGAAAGACCGGTCGAGTGTACCGTCGACCGTCGTTCGAGGCCGGGCTACAGGTTGTAGCGGCGCTTCATCTCAGCGAACCGTTCGTAAGCTTTGGCATCGAGCGCAGCGGTCAGGCGTTTGTTCAGAACAGGCACGACCTGGTCTTTGAGGCACCGGTCCCGGGCCATCCATTGATAGTAGTGGCGCCCGCCATGGTGGTACGGGCCGTAGAGCCTGGATCCGGGGAACCTGTCGACCAACCAACGGAACAGGTGTTCGTGGTCGACGTGCATCCGGAGGGTGACGTGGGGCTTCCGGCCGTCGCCCCCAAAATGACCCTCTCCGATCATGACCCCGACGAACAAGCCTGCGTCAAAATCGCTCAACATGGTGTTTCACCGTAATGTAACACGTGAAACACTGGCCGGTCAAGAGCGGGTGCCGAAGAGGTCGCGGATGACCTCCTCTGCGGAAACGTCTTCGACGGCGATGTCGTTGACCGGGTGGGCCTGTAGGATCGCCCCGGTCACCGCTGCTGTCTTCTCGCGGGCGACGGCCAGCACGACCGTCGAGTCGGCAGACTCCACCACGTCACCGAACACGGCCAGGTCCGGGACGGCGCCGTCGAACGTCAGTCGGAGCCTCCTTGTTCCCGAATAGCGCGCCGTCAGGGCTTCGAGCGTCCCGTCGAACACGAGCGTGCCGTGATCGATGACGACGACACGCTTGCACAATTCCTGGACGTCCTGCATGTAGTGGCTCGTGAGGAGGATCGTGCACTTCTCGCGCTTGTTGAAGTCTTGCAAGAAGTCCCGGATGCGTTTCTGGCTGACGACGTCCAGCCCGATCGTCGGTTCGTCGAGGAACACGACCTTAGGTGCGTGGAGCAGCGCGGCGACGAGTTCGCACTTCATCCGCTCGCCGAGGCTGAGTTTACGGACCTGCGTCCGGACGACGTCTTTGAGCTGAAGGGCGTCGAGCAGGTGCTCGATCCGCTCGTCGAACTTGTCCTTGGGGACGTCGTAGAGCTCCCGCAAGACGACGAAGCTGTCCCAAGCCGGCAGGTCCCACCAGAGTTGCTGACGGTTGCCCATGACCAGCGAAATCTGTCGGAGCATTTCCGGCTTCCGGTCGAAAGGCCGATAGCCGAGGACGCGCGCTTCTCCGCCAGAGGGGTAAAGGATGCCCGAGAGCATCTTCAAGGTCGTCGTCTTGCCGGCTCCGTTCGGCCCGAGGAACCCCACGATCTCGCCTTCGTCGACCGTGAACGAAATGCCCTTGACGGCTTCGACCAGGTTCTTTTCCCGGCTGAAGAGGGACTTGACGGACCCCCAGACGCCAGGTTCCTTCTTCGGGGTGGCGTAGACTTTTGTGAGGCCGCTCACCTCGATGACGGACATAGGGACAGGTTACCGTCTCACGGCCAAAGGGGCGAGTGGTAGAGTCCGGGGGACAGGGCGCAAAGGACGGTCGAGCACGGAACGGCGGAAAGGAGGAGAGAGTCGAGGCGGTCCAAAATGCCGCCGTGGCCGGGGAGGACGCCTCCGCTGTCCTTGAGCCCCGTGACCCGCTTGAGATAGCTTTGGGCGAGGTCGCCGACCTGGCCAAGGACTCCAGACGTCACGCCTGCAAGGGCGGAGGCTACGATCGGGATTTTCAGGGAAACGCCCACGATCAGCGACGTGACGACGCAGGCGGCGAGATTGGCCATCGCCCCCTCCCAGGTTTTGCCCGGCGAGATCGTCGGGGCGAGCTTGTGCCGACCGATCGCCTTCCCTACGACAAGGGCGAACGTGTCGCCCGCCCATATCGGTAACAGGAGCATCAAAGTCGCGTTCGGGACGAACGTGCCCGTGCCGAGTGGGGTCTGTTGGTGCGTCACGACGATCGTCGCTAGCGGTGCCGCCAGCCATCCGGACGACATCGGGGTCGCGTACTTCCGGCGGAACCCCTCGATGACGCCGAAGCATCCTGCGAGGTAGGCCGCCCACACGATGGCCCAGAACTGCCAGGATCCCGGCGGCGTGACGCGGGCGACGGTCAAGGGGACGACCAAGCACAGGACGCCGATCGTCGCCGTCGGCCAGGGCCTGTCTTCGAGTCCGGCGATCTTCACCAGTTCCATGAAGCCGATCAGGAAGACGAGCGACGAACAGACGACGATCGGCAGAGAGTGGGTCGTCAGCAACGCCCAAAGGGCCAGCGCGCCACCCAAGACGCCTGTCACGACCCTTCTCAGCATTGTTCGGGAGCCTGACGGTTTCAGCGGCGGTTCGGCGTCGTTGTCCAAGAGAGTGCCTCGGCCTTGGCGTTCTCGCGAAGTATCGCACAAGGCCGTGGCTGTGCGGCTTAGGGATTGACGACGACGTTGATCTTCGACGTGTGCGGAGCTTTGAGTCCGTAGACGTCCGTGACCGTGAGAGTGACGACGTACGTCCCCGGTTTGCTGAACCGTCGCTTGACGACCTGGTTCGTCGCGTCGACCTGGAGGCCGTCGGCCGCGTCGAAGTCCCACTCGAACTTGAGCGGGCTGGAGCCGGCGTAGCCGTTCGCGATAAAGTTGACGACGTCGCCGAGGGCCAGGTTCAAGTCTCCTTGGGTGATTTCGCCGAAGACGGGCGTGGCATCGTTGAGGACCCCGACTTCCCCGATATAGAACGTCGCGGTCGCGTCGCCCGCTAAGGCGATGGACGTGACGGACTTGTTCGTCCGGTCGAACCCTCGGATCGCATGGAGCGGGATGCCCGCTTTCGTCCAGCCTCGCTCGTCGGCGCCGCGTCCTTTGACTTCGAGAAAGGCCTCGGACTTGAGACCGTCCGACGTCGTGAGCACCAATCTAATGTTCTCGAGCCCGACCGGTGCCGAGGCTCCGGCGCCCTCGTTCTGAGACCCGCCGCCAGATTCGCCGCCGGCCAGTCCGCTGCCGCGTCCCGGGCCTTTGCCTCCTCCGGCGGCCCCACCGCCCGCGGCGGGGGCGCTACCGGTCGCGGAGGCCGGGATCCTGAGGACGAACTGCAACAGATTGTTCTTGTCGGCATAGGCGGCGCCGAGGTCGACGGGCGTTGCGAACGTGACGATGCCCCCTTGGAAGAAGTTTCGCGAAGAGACCCGGATGCTGGTGGTGCCTTCGAAAGCGGCTTCGTCGGTCTCCGCGATCGTCCCGCTGCCCCACGACTTAAAGGACATGCCCTGGTCTTTCGCCGATCGGGTCGGCGTGTAGAGCGTCTGCGCATGGGCGGTCGCCGCGAAAAGGGCCGTCAGGGCGAGAAGCGTCGTTTTCATCGTGGTTCCTATGGTTTCTTGATACGGCGGATCGCCGTCGCGCGGCCCGTCACTCTATTGACGTCTATGACCACCCCACAGATTACTCCAGGCTGGTCTGCGACTTCAAAGCGCGTGGGCAACTGAGTTCGGAATCGGTGCAGGATGACGTCCTTGTCCATCCCAAGGACGCTCGGATGGGGTCCGCACATCCCGACATCTGTGATGGCCGCCGTTCCTCCAGGAAGGACGCGTTCGTCGGCCGTCGTCACGTGCGTGTGGGTGCCGACGACCGCGGTGACCCTGCCGTCAAGGTGGTACGCGAACGCGATCTTCTCGCTCGTGGCTTCGGCATGGAAGTCGACGAAGACGTGGGGCGTATCGACGGGCTCGAGCGCCGCATCGATCCATTCGAACGGATCACCGTATCCGTCCAGGAAAACCCGGCCGCACAGGTTCACCACGGCCATTCGGACACCTTCGCGCTCGATGTAGCAGAGCCCTTGACCCGGCACTCCGGCGGGCATGTTCCCGGGGCGGACGATGGGCTTCCCTTGATCGAGGTAGCCCATGATCTCCCGCTTGTTGAACGCGTGGTTTCCCAGGGTGACCGCGTCGACGCCGGCTTTGTAGAGTTCTTCGGCGATGTCCGGCGTGATGCCGACTCCGGACGCGCTGTTCTCCCCGTTCACGATGACGAAGAGCGGGTCGTACTCGTTCATCAGGTCCGGGAGACGGCGGGACACCGCTTCACGGCCGGGACGGCCGACGATGTCACCGAGGAAGACGATGCGGTAGGTACTCAAGGTTCACGCCTAGGTTCGAGACTGTACTCGGTCGCACCGACCGGCGGTTAGGCTTCCGAAGTCCGGAGGAGGCTCTCCGGAACGCTTTCGTCCGGAAGCCGTTCGAGGCCGATGGAAAGGATCCTCCTACCGTCGGTCTCGGTCACGGTGAACCGGTACCCGTCGGCTTCGACGCACTCGCCTTGTGAAGGCTGCCGGCCGAACAGACCGAAGACGAACCCGCCGAGCGTATCGAACTCCTCGCTGTCGAAGTCCGTACCGATCAGCCCGTTCACGTCGTGGATGTTCATCTTTCCGCCGATGGTGAACCCCTTTTCGTCCCGGACGACCTGCGTCTCTTCTTGGTCGTATTCATCGACGATCTCGCCGACGACCTCTTCCACGATGTCTTCGATCGTCACGACGCCCGCCGTTCCGCCGAACTCGTCCTGGACGATCACCATTTGGGTCCGGTTCTGGCGCATCTCCTGCAAAAGGTCGTGGAGGTTCTTGTTCTCGGGGACGAACAGGGCCGTGCGCATCGTGTCCCGGAGACGGCGGTCGCCTTCGCCCCGGGTCATGGAAGACAGGACGTCCTTGGCGTGGACGATGCCGACGATCTGGTCGTCGCTCCCTTCGAAGACCGGGATGCGGGAGTGGCCGGTCTCTTCGACGATCTTTGCGACTTCCTGGAGCGTCGACTCCACGGGAACGGCGTCCATATCGACGCGAGGGGTCATGATCTCGCGGGCCACCGTGTCGCCGAACTCGAAGACCGAGTGAAGCATTTCCTTCTCCTCCTCTTCGATCTCCTGCGTTTCGACGGCCTGCTCGAGCCTCTCTTTGATCTCTTCCTCAGCCTGATTGCCGATTGAAAAGCTCGCTTTGGCCCCGAACCGGCGAGTCAACAGCCCTCCCACGGCAAGGGAGACTTGGGCGGCGGGCCGGAACAGGGTCGTAAAGAACCGGACGAACCCAAAGGTCCGGCACACCGTCCGGACCGGGTCGGCGACCGCGTACGAACGAGGTATGAGCTCGCCGAAGACCACGTTGAGGGCGACGACGGGGATGCCGATCAGGAATCCGGCGAGCAGGGCCGACGGCCAACCCGGCGCCGCTCCCGTCACGGCGGTCACGGAGGGCCCTGCCGCCAGGGCCATCGGGAACGTGATCAGGATCAGCCAGGCCCGCATGGTCTGCGAACCGAGGAAGCAGGCTGCGACCAGCAGAGGCTTGCGCGCCAAGGCTTCGGTCAGGATCCGTGAGTTTTTGTCTTCGGTCGCGACGAGCTTGAGATGCGAGCTCCGAAGAAGCTCGATCGCGGTCTCGGCCGCGGCGAACACGCCGTTCAGTGCGATGACGGCCAAGGCGGCGGCTGCAAGTTCGACGCTGTTCCAGCCCGTGACCGTGGCCTGGGACAGAAGTCCTTGGGCGAGAACCGTCAAGGGGACGACGAACAGTGTCAGTCCGATGACGCCCGATGCGGCGGTGCCGGCGTGAAGCCTTGTCGGCGCTGTGCGCCGACGACGTTCGGGGGGGTCGCTCATACTTGGGCGAAATCGTCCATGGACACCATGCCGTTCATGCGCCGCCCCGCCTCCGGCAATCCGGGGTGGCTTGAACCTTTTCGGTCTCGTTTCCGATCTCTGACATGGCTCTTGACCAGGGGTCCGGCGACTGTGCCGGACGCTCCACAGCTCATGGGCTATCGTCCATTGTACACTTTCGGTCGTTAAACGCCAAATCCTCTCCCTTCGCCCGGTTCCTGACGGATACGGTCACTTCGGCGTCAGTCCGAAGAGGAGGAGCCCGAGGATCACGCCGACGCTCGCGCCGAGCGTGAGTTCGAAGATCGAGTGGATCTTCGCTTCCCAACGGCTTTGCGCGATCATCGCCGCGAGCAGGATCCCGATCGCGGACACGGCGAGGTTGTCCGTAAGGAAGAAGACGCACGTGGCTAGGAAGAAGCCGTACGCGGCGTGTCCGCTGACAAGGCCCCCTTTCGTGACCTGTCCGTGCTTGCCAAGGCCCTTTCCGATGATGACGATGATCAAGACCATCACGAGTCCCATGCACAGCCTCAGGGCGAAGGGCGCGCCGATGTTCTCAGCGGTGAGGCTGATCCGGATCCGTTCCCATTGGTCGTCCCCGACCGCGATCATCGAGCCGACGATGATCGCCATGATCGTGGTGATCAGGACCGCGCCTGCGCTGATGTCCTTCGCGAACTTGGCCAGCGGATGGTAGTTCGGGCTGACGAGGTCGACGGTCGCCTCGATCGCGCTGTTGAACATCTCCGCGACAAGGACGAACGTGATGATGAACATCAGGACGAGGATCTCTCGGAGCCGCAGGTTCAAGATCATCGCCCCGAGGACCGTGATGAGCGTCACGTAGAGGTGGATCCTCATGTGACGTTGCGTCCGGAACGTGTGGACGATGCCTTCGAAAGCCACGCGGAACGGCCCGATGATGTCGCGGCTAGCCATGTCCCCCCGCGTCGCCGTGAGGCAGGCTGTGCCATCCGGAATCTTGAGGCAAGCCGGCGTCGGCCATGACGACGTTCATCCGGTGCACCATGTCGGCCCGGCCATCGTCGGTGGCATCGTCGAAGCCGACGAGGTGGAGCGCACCATGGACGGCAAGAAAGGCGAGTTCGGCCGACACGGGAACGCGACGCCGTCGCGCACCGGCCCGGGCGCGGTCAAGAGAGACCGCGATGTCGCCGAGCGGCGCCCCTTCCCATCCAGGGCCTTCGAAACTGAGGACGTCCGTCGGCTCGTCGACGCCCCGGAATTCGGAATTGAGTCGGCGGAGGCCGTCATCGTCTGTGACGAGAACGTCGATCACGTGTCCAGAGACGTGATAACGGACGGCGAACGCTTCGAGTGCGGCGACCATCGGCCTGGTCCGCACCGTTCGGCCCGTCGTGTTCCTGACGGAGAGCACCGGCGTTGGGTCCGAGGAGTCGACGGGTAGGGGGCGGTCCTTAGATCCGCGAACCGCGGCGGCGGCGCTGTCGGCGCTTCTTTTCGCTCGGCTTCTCGTAGTGGGCATGCTCCTTCAGTTCGCGAAGAAGTCCACTCTGCTGAAGCTTCTGGTTGAAGCGCTTCAGCGCGGAGTCGATCGATTCGTTGTTATGGACGCTGACGTAGACCAAGCCGTGTGCTCCTGAGGCGCGGATGATACCCTGCCCGCCGGCCGGGCGGCGGGCCCGTCCGGACAGGCCCTTACAGGACAGCGCCCGCTTCCAGTGGCTCGCTCGAGGGAACCCTCTTCCCTAAGCGATAAGAGTCGACCATTTCATGAAGGTCTTCGATAAACGCTAAATCGGGTTCTCGTCCTGAAAAGAGATGACGGTCGATACGCCAACAAACATGCCCTCGATGTGTATAAAGATCGATATGGACGGCCGACCCTTCCATTGATAGGATCTTCATCCGGGCGATTTCCTGTTCCTCTAGCCGCACGTTGGCAATAGATCGTAGTGGGCCGGACAATGTTCCGCCCAAAGCCCGATTGGGCCTACGGAGTTTCGGCGTCGGGCGAACTTCGCAAGTGTGCGGACAACCGCTTTGCGGCCTCAACGTTCGTCCGATGGCCGCTTTTGACGGCGACGACGTTAAGAAAGAAAGGCGGCATCCCTGCCAAGTACAAATCTCCGATCAAATCGAGCAATTTATGCCGCGCAGGCTCATCGTCCCATCTGGCCGGGTTCTGATAGGCACCGTGGCCGATGACGAGCGCAGACCCACTGTCGAGCCCTTGACCGAGTCCTGCGCCCAGCAAGAGGGGGACCTCTTCTTCGAACGCGAACGTCCGCGCTCCTGCGATCTCTCGCCGGAACGCCTCCGGCGTCAGTTGGCACTCGAACGACTGCGACCCGGGCCATCTTTCTCCGCACTCGAAATCGAACCGCCAGTGTCCGGAACCGACCGAGATCCCTATTCGGACGTCACCGTCGACATAGAAGACCCTCTCGAACAGCCTTAGACTCGCTGTCCCGATGTCTTCGAGTCCGACCGAGTCCAGCGCGGCCACGTACCCCGACGCGCTGCCGTCCAAAGCCGGCAGTTCGGCTCCGGTCATGCGGACCAACACGTCGGTGACCCCAAGGCCCGCTAAGGCGCTCATCGCATGCTCGACGGTCGAAACGCCGCTGAGGCGCGTACAACGTGTCGTGTCTGTGACCTCGTCGACCGTCGCCCGGGTTTGGACGCCCCCGCTCTCGAATACGATGCCGCCGTCCGAAGGGACGAATTCGACGTCGACGGGCTCGCCCGAGTGGAGCCCTTTGCCGGTCAATCGGATCGACGATCTGACCGTCTTCCGAGCGAAGCTAACCTCCACTCTTCAGCCGCTCCACTTCGCGCTCCAACGCACGGATCCGGTTCATCAGCTCGGGAACCTTAGCCTGGGTCGCCATCAACCTGAGGGCTTCCTTGATGGGGCGAGGCGGCACACCGAAGAACTCTCCAGGGCCCTCGAGGTCGCCCATAAGACCGGAACGGCCCGCCAGGAGGATGTCGTCTCCGCACCGGACGTGGTCGGCGAAGGCCACTTGCCCGCCGACGACCACGTTCTTCCCAATGGTCACGCTGCCGCTGACCCCGACCTGTCCGGCCAGGACCGAGTTCTCCCCGATGTGCGAGTTGTGCCCGATTTGGACCAGGTTGTCGATCTTGACTCCGTCCGCGAGGGTCGTCGACCCTGCGGTCGCCCGATCGACCGTGGTATTGGCCCCGACCTCGACGTCGTCGGCGACCTCGACCCTGCCGACTTGTGGCACTTTGATCCGCCTCGTACCGTCGGACGCGAACCCGAAGCCGTCCGTGCCAAGAACCGCACCGGAATGGACGATGCAGCGTTCTCCGATGGAAACGTCTTGGACCAAGACGGCGCAGGGAAGGACCTTCGATCCCTTCCCGACACGGCACCGTGGCCCGATGAAACTGTGCGGAAGGACGTCGGCCCCGTCTTCGATGACGGCGTCCTCTTCGACGACCGCATAGGCGCCGATCCGAGCGGTGGACGCCACGGAAGCCGACTCGTGAACGATCGCGGTCGGATGGACTCCCTCACGGCCCCGCAAGGGCCGGTCGCAAAGACTCAGGAGGTGAAAGAAGGCCAGTCGGGGCGAATCCGAGAGCAAGGCCGGCCTGTCGAAGTCCGGAGCCGACCTCTCGACGATGATGGCACCGACGTCGGTCGCCAAAGCCCGTTCGAGATAGGTCGGAGATTCGGCGAACGTCACGCCGAGCGGATCGCCCTCACCCGCCGAGACCGGTCGAAGGAACAGGGTCCCGGTGCTTCCCCTGGGTTCGGCTCCTAAGAGCCGTCCTAGCTCCTCTAGCGTCCATCCTTGCCGTCCATCCACGCTAAAAACTCCTTGGTCGCGTCCCGGACTCCGGGCCCCTTCCCGACGAGACGGTACCCCTTTATCCGCGCGAAGAGCCCGGCCAGTCGTTTGAGCCGATCGCTCTTGGCCCATTCCGGTCCCGGATCCGGTGGGAGCGGACCGCTCGAGAACGGCCGGGTCTCGAACGCGACGGATTCGCCCGGTACGCCGGGCAGCCGTTGCACCGTTTGGATCAAGGAGGCTTCCAGTCCCTTGAGGGCTTCCGTCGTCGCTTTTCGGGCCTCGGCTTCTGCTTGTCGCTCGGCTTCGTCAAGGGCGTAGATCCGTGCCGCCGCACCCTCGGAGGCTTTGAGCCGAAGCTCTTGCCTGAGCCCTTCCACCCGCTCCGAAACCGTCCTACGGTACTGAGCGTCCAGGGCCGCGATCTCGCTCCTGAGTGCGTCGGCCTCCTTGTCTGTCCGCTGCTCTAGGAACCCTCGCCGTCCTCGCCGTCTCGGCTTGGCATCGTCGGGGAACCCTGCGATCGTGGCCAATCGGACCCACTTTGGCCCGACTTTGTCCGCGTGGGCCTCGAACGTCGCTCTCAGATCGGCGAAGAGCTGGGTGAACCGGGCGTCATATTCGACGCGCAGTTCGTTGTCGCGGGCCTGGCTTTCCGCTTCCACTTGGGCCAGGAGCGTGTGCCGCAGCGAGGCGAGCGCCTCCTGGAACGCCCGTTCTTGGTTCTTCTTGGCCGTCTGGATCGCCCGCTTGGCTTCCTCTTCGCCGGATCCGATGAAAGCGTTCCGGGGACGGACTTCAGGAAGCGAAGCCTTGACGCTGACCGAGACCGGGTTACCTGGAGGAGGCTCGGGCCTGGCGACCGGCACGGACTCCGGGACGGTCACGTAGACCGCTTCGGGCGCCTTCCCGCACCCGGCCGAGAGGCCGAGTGCGAGCCAAACGGGCAGGGCCTTATTTCGCAGCATTCAGGGACTTCGTCACCGCTTCGGTGAGATCGTTGGCCCCGTAGACGCAAGCACCCGGCGACGAGAACACGAGCGTGTAACCGTCTTTTTTCGAAATGTCCTTGATCGAGGCGTCGGCCTTCTTCACGGCTTCTTGGATCAGGTTCTCCTTCAGGGTCGCAAGCTCGTTGTAGAACGACTGGCCCCACTCCTGGACGAGTGCTCCGGTGTTCTGGACCCGGTTGTTGTATTCCTGAAGCAGGTTGCGGTCGTCGTCGGTCGGGTTCGGTTTTTGGTTCAGAGTGTCGAAGTTTTTGGCCGCCTTGACGACCTCTTCCTTCACCTTGTCCAGTTCGGCCTTCTCCGTCGCACTGATCGGCGTCTTAAGACTGAGGTTCTTGAGCTTCTGGGCTTGCTCGATCGTGAGGACGCGGTGGGTCTGCATGAAGTCGATGACGCCCTGACGAGCGACGGACTCGGCGTCCATCTTCTCCCGGTTCTTCTTACCCATCTCGCTGTCGACGACCGCTTTGTTCACGTCTACGACACCAAACTTGTCCTGAGCGCCTTGGAACCCTCCGGTGAGCACGACGCCGCCCAACACGGCGGCCACGAGCCATCCCGCCATCGAGATCTTGTTCTGATTCATCTGATTCACTGTCCTTGTCCTTAGAAACTCGACCCGAACGAGAAGTGGGTCCGGTTCTGGCCCTCTTGGTTGAAGGCGAAGTCGATGCGGATCGTGCCGAGTTGCGGGACGCGGAACCCGACTCCCACGCCGTAGCCGAGCCTCAGACGCGGCTTACTGCTCTGGTCGAAGTCCTTGATCTGCCCGTACCCGCCCCATGCTCCGCCATAGTCCACGAAACCGATCACGTTGAACGACTTTTGAACGGGTTGTCGGTACTCCAACGTGGTCAAGAACGACTGGTTGCCCCAGAACCGCTGGTTCTGATAGCCGCGCAGGGACTCGGCGCCGCCGACGAACTGCTGTTCGAAGAACGGGGCCGTGCCCGACAACATCCCGTACTTGGCCCGGAAGGCGACGACCGGTCGAGGCTGGTCGATCGGAGCGTCCAACGGCAGCCTCTTCGACCAGAACTTCCGGTACTCGATGTTCGATTTCACGTAGAAGTTCTGACCCAGGACGTCTGTGTAGTTCTTGACGTTCCCGCCGATCGACGTGATGTTCGAATACCCGGGGGACACGGTGAGCTGTAAGAGCTCGCCCTTATAGGGCTCGACGCTCGGCTGGCGCGTGTCGTAGGCCGCACCGAGTTCGAACGTCACGAGGTCGCCGTCCTGCTGGATGAACTCGTCGGTCGGTCCAGGGTTCAGGTTCAGCGTCTTGATGTTCTGCCCGCGGACGCCCACGGTCGCCCGGAAGTCCTTCATCGGCCTGCTGAACGTCACCGAAGCGCCCGTGCGGCGTTCGTCGAACTTGCCCGTCGACTCGTTCCCGCCGAACGGGTCGACGCCGGCGCCCGTGAAGTTGTAAACGACCCTTGAGAACAACTGCACGTTCATCGACGTGTCGCGGGAGTCGTAGAAGCGGTTCCCGAAGGCGACTTCGGCGGAAGGGCCGCCGCCCACCGTCGCTTGGGCGAGTTGGATGCCCACGCTCTGGCCGCGGCCCAGGAAGTTCGAGTCGCTATAGCTTAAGGTCCCGACGAGCCGGCTTTGGGGGTCGAGCGCGATGCCGGCGTTCAAAAGGCCCGTACGGGCTTCCTTGAACTCGATCGCAAGGTTGTATTCGCCCGGTACGTCGGTCGGCTCGGGGATGGCGGGTTTGACCCCGTCGTTCTCGAACCAGTACGTATAGTAGAGCTCTTCGATGTCGCGCCGCCAGTCTTTCGCGCTCAGCGTCTTCCCAGGCTTGGTGCGCATGATCCGCCGGATGACTTTCTCCTGCGTGCGCTTGAGGCCGATCAGCTTGATCTCGCGGACCTTGGGTTCGACGATGCTGATCAGCAACGTGCCCGGCGACGAGTCGTCCGGTCCGAGCTTGTCGAACTGGACGCCCATGTAGCCCTTGTCCTCGTAGGCTTTGGCGACGGCGTCGCTGATCGCCTTGGCGTTGCGGTTGTTCCAGACCTGTCCCGTCGCTTGGGCCGTCGTCGCGATCTTCGTCACGTCTTCGGTCTTGAGCACGCTGTTCCCGACGACGCGGACTTCGCGCACGACCGGGTACTCGGCGACCTCGACGATGACCTCGGCTTCACTTTCCGAAACCGGCCGGCTGAGCATCTTCACGTCTTTGAAGAAGCCCATGTTGCGGACGGACGCCTCGTCGTCGAGAAGGTCCTTTTGGACCAGCGGCCGCCCGACCTTGATCTTCATGGCGGCCATGATCGCGTCCGACGTGACGTTCTGGTTCCCGCGCACCGTGACCGATTTGACGGTCGATCCGGCTTGCCCCCAAGCCATGGTCGCCAACAAGACGACCGTTCCGATTAGCATCCCGCGTTTCAACACCCGGCCCTGACTCCTCCGTGATTGGTCGGTAGTTTAGACGCATCGGCAAAATTCGCGTTATGAACGCTTCGGGACAGGCCCTACCGAACCTCGGGACGCCGGCATCCGTCTTCACAAATTAGGCCCGGTCCAGGTACAACGAACCTCTAGGGCCGAGCTTTCGTGCCGAAAATGCTCTTTAGAACGATGCGTACTTTCGTCCCTGTCGTGTTCCTCGCCCTCTCGGTGCCCTTTGCTCGGGCCGAGGAAGGCGGGAAGGTCATCGGAAAACTGGGACAGGCGATCGAAGCGACGCCGATCCGATCGGCCGCGACGTCGCGGGCCAAGGTCTATTACACGGCCAAGAAGTTCCAGTACCTCGTCATCAACACGACGAAGAACCCGGAATGGGTGAGCGTCCTTCTGCAGAACGGCCGCAGCGGCTATATCCAGGCGGACAAGGTCGCACGATTGCCGTACGACGTCAAGGTGAAGGCGCCGGAAGTGAAACCTGGGACGTCGGCCCGTGATTCTCGGGCGGCCTTGAACACGTCGAGAGGGACCGGGGTCAAGGCCCAAATGCTCGAGTACTCGTTCCAGTTCATCGGTACGCCGTACGTCTGGGGCGGGAACAGCCTGAAGAACGGTATCGACTGTTCGGGCTTCGTCCAGCAACTGTTCGGCAAGATCGGCGTCGACCTACCGAGGACCGCATCGGAGCAGGCCCTTGTCGGCATCCCGATCTCAAGGCTCGAAGAACTTCAGCCGGGCGACAGGCTCTATTTTTGGGAAGCGAAGCGGGCCAAGATCGGTCATACGGGGATTTTTCTCGGATTCCGGGAGGGACATGCGTTCTTCATCCACTCCAGCTCGGGCCGGCACGGCGTCCAGACCGACGACCTCGCTAACCCGAAGTGGCGCAAACTTCTTGTCGCGGCCCGTCGCGACGGCTAGTTGTTCTGAGCCGATGTCCGGGCGAGTTTCAGAACCTCTTGTAAGGTCTTGAAGTGGAGTTTGGCGACGTCCTTGAGAGCCGTCTTTCCGCCGGTCCCGACGATTTTCGCGCCCGCTTCGACGGCGTTCCGGTTCGCACCCTTTGGCAGGAAGCCGCCGAACGTTTCGGACAGGCTCCTGAGCCCTCGGATGAATTCGGCCCTGGCCAACACGCTGGCAGCGGCGACGGCCGGGTCGCCCTCCTCGTGCGGAACCGAGAACCGCACGGTCTTACCGCGGGCGGCTAGGGCCTTAGCGACCCCGTGAGCGTCGGAGATACGGGCGGACACGACCGTTTCACAGGCGACCTGGTCCAAGAGGTTCTCGATCGCCCGCGCGTGGCCCCAGGCAAGGAGCGCGTTCAGGTTCCGGACCTTCTCGTAAAGCTCGTTGTACTTGCTAGGGCCGATCACGATAATGGCGTGAGGGCAAGACTTGCGGACGAGGGCGTCCCATTCGAGGCACGCCTCGTCCTTGAGCTTCTTGCCGTCTTTGACACCTGAGAGGGCCGTTTCCTGCTCAGGGCCGACATAGCAGGCTGCGACCACGAGCGGTCCGAAAAAGTCGCCCTTTCCACCTTCTTCGACCCCGATCCTTGGTGTTGCAGCAGCCCCTGATCCCGTCATGAACCGATCCTACTCCTATGTGCGACGCCGGATCCGAGCCCTTGGCGACAAGGGTCCCACCGGGATCCGGGAAGCCGAATCCGGCATACTGTCGGCGGTGCTGAGGGCAGAGGGCCTGGGAATGAGGTTCGGAGGGACATGGTTGTTCCGGCACGTCAGCCTTGAATTGGACTCCGGCCAGTGTCTTTGCGTCCTAGGCCCGAACGGATCGGGCAAATCGACCTTCCTCAAGATCCTGGCAGGGCTTGTCTCGCCTACGGAAGGCCGGGTCCACAGGCCGGAGCGCCACGAGATCGGTGTATCGGCCTTGGACCTTGCGACGTATCCCCACTTGTCGGCCTTCGAGCACTTAGAGCTGTTCTGCAAACTGCGGCATCTGCCGCCTCCGGAACCCGACCTTCTCGAGCGCTACGGGCTCGTCGGTGTCGGGCCCAAGCCTGTCGGACGGTTCAGCACCGGGATGCGGGCACGCTTGAAACTGGTCTTGGCCCAGGTCCACCGACCGACCTTGTTGCTCCTCGACGAACCGACCGCAGCCCTGGACGAAGCCGGCCGTGAGCTTGTCGGAACCGTCATCGAATCTCAGATACAGCGGGGCGCCGTGGTCTTGGCCACGAACGACCCGGACGACCGCCGGTACGCTACGCATGAACTCCGATTGGATCCGTGAAGCCCTGGCCGTCTTCCAAAAGGAGTGGCTCAGCGAAGCGCGGTCGAGGCACGGCCTCTTCACGTCCCTTCTCTTCAGCTTCCTCGCCGTCGTCGCCGTCTCTTTTGCAAGTTTCGGAGAAAAACCTTCACCGATCACCGCGTCAGGCATGCTGTCCGTCGTCTTGATGTTCTCGGCCGTCGTCTCGTTACCACGTTCGTTCCTCATTGAGGACGAGCAAGGCACGTTCGACCTCATACGGATGGCCGCGGATCCGACCGCGCTGTTCTTCGGCAAATGGCTGTACAACGCCGTTCAAGCTTTGCTCTCGGCCGGGGTCCTCGCCTTGCTGTTCGTGGTCCTCACCGGCGTCGAAGTCCGGAACGCGCCGATGTTGGCGACCGGAATCGCCGTGATGGCATTGGCCCTCGCCGGAGGCGTCAGCGTGTGCGGCGCTTTGGTCATGGGTGCCGCGAACCGGTGGCTGCTCGGGACGGCGGCGGCCCTGCCGATTCTCCTGCCTCAAATCTTCATGGGGATGAGCGCGATGAGCAACGCTTTAGGACAGCGCGCTGGGAGTTCCGGATGGACCGGCATCCTTGGTCTGACCGGGTGGGCGGTCGCTCTTTGTTCGATCGGGCCCCTGCTCGCTGCGGCGGCTTGGAAGACGGACGAGTGACCTTTCGCGCACGAGACGGCCTGTCCTCGCGATAGAATAGGGTCAAGGAATGAGACCGACACTGCTTTTCTTAGGGCTCGGTTTCGTCGCGATGACCGCGTACAACTTCATCGTTCCGAACGCGATGGGGTTCACGAACGCAAGGGTCTTGCTCTGGCACTTGCCGTGTGCGTTCGTGTGCACCTTCCTTCTTTTCGGACAGGCCTATCTGGGCGTGCGCTACCTGATGGCCCGCGATCTGAAGTGGGACGCAAGGCTTGGCGGGTGTATCGAACTGGGCGTCCTCTTCGCCTCGTTGACGATGGTCACCGGGATCTGGTTCAGCAAGTTCGAGTGGGGCGCATGGTGGAGTTGGGACCCCAAGCAGACGTCGTTCCTGATCGTCCTTTTCCTGATGACGGCGGGCCTGGCGCTCAGGGCAGGTTTCCCGGACGAGAAGCGGCGCGCGGCCGTTTCTTCGGCCTATGCCGTCCTGACGCTCCTCCCGGCTTTGTTCTTGACGTTTGTCTTCCCGCGGCTCAAAGAGATCGAGAACCGGTCCCTTCACCCGTCGCAGACATTGCCCAAGAACCAGTTGGACGGCAACTATTGGGCGGGCGTGCTGGGCACGTTCGTCCTACTCAGCGTCTTTGCCTACGTCGCGTACCGGATGCGCGCGCAGGTCGCGATGCTCGCTTCCCGATCGGATGACAACTATGGAATGGAACAACCTTCTGTGGGCGGTCCCACCGTTACTCGTGTGGTTCGGCCTGTGGGCGTATCTGAGGACCATTGACAAGCGCCTTCGGGAGCTTGAAGAGCGCCGCTGACACGTTCCGGCTTTTAACGGTGCAGGCCCGCCTGTTCCGGCGCGGTGCCGTCACAGGCGGGTCTGTCCGACCCTCGTTCCAACGTCCGGACGTTGCTCGGTCGTTCGCCTCGACACGAACTTCGTCAAGGCGACCGTTCAGCCCTTAGCGGGAATCCGCTTCAACAGCTCTTTGACGGCCGTCTCGAGCTGAGGATCCCGGTCTTCGGCGGAGTCGTTGGGGTTCCACCGGACCTCGACGTCCGGCTTCCGACCGTTCGCTTCCAGATTCTCGCCGTTGATGGCGTACGCGCCGCTGCCAGGCATCCGGATCGATCCGCCGTCCCATAGTCCGAACGCGCCCGTCCCGATCACGCCTCCGGCCGTGGTCTCACCGACGACCGGACCGAGTTTGAGTCGACGGAACCCTTCCGAGAAGATTTCGGCGTTGCTGAAGGAGTACTGGTTGGTCAAGCAAGCGGCAGGCAGCTCGAGGGCGTTGCCCCGGAAATTGTTCTCGCTGAACTTGACCCCCGGGTTGTCCCGGACCGTCCGGATCAGCCACGGCGATTTCAACATCGTGTTGAGGATGATGTGGCTCGTGAAGCCTCCTCCGTTGTAGCGGACGTCCAGCAACACGCCGTCTTTCCCGTTCAATTCGGTCTGGATCTCTCGTAGGAACACGTCCAGGCTCGGCACGTCCATGCTCTGGATATGGATATATCCGAACCGACCCTTACTGTACTGATCGACAAGTCGGCGGTTCTTCTCGACCCATGTCCGATAGAGGATGCCGGTCCGTGCGGACGGGCGCACGGGTTGGATCGTCAATGAAACCGTCCGGTCGTTGCGGGACACCGACAACGACGTTTTGCGCCCGGCTTTCTTATTGAGGAGCGTACTGAGCGGCGTCGCGGAGGACAGGGCCGTGCCGTCGACGGATTCGATCCGGTCCCCGGGCTTCAGTTCCGAATCGGGGTTCGAGGCGGGCGTTCCCTCGTACACCTCCTTGACGACGTATGCGCCCCGTGTATCAAGGGCGACCGGGTCCCATTCGACACCGAGCCATGCCGCTTCGTCACCGCCCGTCCGACCGGCTCCGGGCGCATTGGCACCGAGGTGCGACGAGTCGAGAAGCTCCATCATTTCGCCCATCAGGGCGTAGAAGTCTTCGCGGCTCTGGACCCCCGGCACGATCGCCTTGAAGTCGTCCCGGATCTGACGCCAAGGTTTGTCGTTCATGGCCGGGTTGTAGTAGAGCCTGTCCATGGCCCACCAGACTTCTTCGAAGAGTGCGGACTCCTCGGCCGCCATGTCGACCGTGTACTGGGCATTGAACGCGACGGGCGCCAGCGCGCCTGATGCGACGGTCAGGGCCGAGGGCCTCCCGGCTTGGACGACATAGACCTTTTGTCTGTTGGAAGCGGTCTCAAGGCTTCCGACAGCGCCAGTGACGGCGGTCACAGGTTTGACGGCGCCCGTGCGAAGGTCGACGGTCGCCAACTGACCGTCGACGTTGGCGTAGACGGACCGACCATCGCCGGACCACAGGCCACCGATATCGCCCGTCGCCAAGACGCGGCGACGGTCTTGAAGACCGCGCTCGACGATACGGACCGAAGGGTCTTTGGGTGTTTCCTCCTTCGGAGCGTCGATCTTGTCAAGGTCGTCTTCGGAGTACGTGACAGGCTGGGGAACGAGGTCGACGACGACGAGGGGCCGTTTGCTGTCCCGGACTTCAGAGTAGTTGACGCCTTCGACGGCCGCATAGGCTACGGCCTTTCCGTCTCCGCTGAAGACAGGTGCGGACGCTTCCTTGCCCACCATGGCGAGGAGGACCGACTGTCCGGTCTCGACGTTCACTGCTTCGATCGCGATTCCTCTCGGCTTCGCCGTGCGGTAGGCCAGCCACTTTCCGTCCGGCGACCAGTTGAAGGCTCGGTTCCCTTCGAGCGCACCGCCAAAATCTCCCTCTGCCAGTTTTTTGGCGGTGCCACCCGCAGAAGGGACGACCCTGATCTCGCGGTCGCCGACATGGAACGCGACCCATTTGCGGTCGGGTGAGACGGTCGGGCAGGTCAGATCCTTCTCATCGGTCAAGAACGTCTTGACGTCTCCTTCGACGGTGACGGTCTGCAGCGAACGTTTGGCCCCGTCCCCGGACGCGGCGAACAGGACGGTCTTGTCGTCCAGCCAGGCCGCCTGCCCGTCGTAGCGGGGCGAAGTCGTCAGACGGCGGGTCGTCCCGCCTCTCTCCGGGATCAGGAACAAGTCGCCCCGGACGGCCAGAACCGCCCGTTTCCCGTTTGGTGACACGGTGAATTCGCGGGCACCGGTCGTGAGGGAAAAGTCTTGGGACGGATCGCGCTGGCTGTCGGCGGGCGCCTCGATGTCCATCGGCGCGGCCGCGCCCGAGTTCAGGTCGACCTTCCAGATGCGGGAGTCCTTCTGAAAGACGGCTGTCCGGCCCGCAGCGTCGGCCGATGGGAGCCGGACCGTTCCGGAGGTGAACTTCGTGATCTGGCGCAGCCCCTTCCCGTCGGTCCTGACGGTCCACAAGTTCGGTGCGCCCGACCTGTTGGACACGAAGAGGAGGGTCTCCGCCCCGATATAGGTCGGGAACAGGTCGTCGTGGTCACCAGGCAGCACCATTTTGTGGTTCCTGAAGGGGACGACGTTGTCGGCGATCCAAATACGGGCTGTGTTCGAGCCCCCGTGTCCCGGTTTCCTCCAGTTTCCGGGCCCACCGCCCGTGTTGTAGACGACTTTGCTCCCGTCGGGCGAGACAGACGGATAGTATTCGACTTCGAACGGGTGGGACGTCAGTCGGACGACGTCGCCGCCGCCGGTCGGAACGCGGAACACGTCCATACGGCCGAACGAGGTCGTATAACCGTAAAGCCTGCTCCCGTCGGGAGAGACGCACAGCGGATACTCGGCCCCGCTGTCGTAGGTGATCCGCTTGATGTCGTCACCGGACGGAGCCATGGCATAGACGTCCATGGAGCCGTTCCTCGTCGACGCGAAGTAGATACGGCGGCCGTCGGGAGACCAGCGGGGGAACGTGTCGTCGGCAGGATGGACGGTCAAACGTCGCGCCGGGCCGTCTCCCGACACGGGCGCGGTCCAGACGTCGCCCTGCCAAGAGAACGCCACGGTCTTGCCGTCGGGCGACAGGCAGGGGTCCGTGGCGCGGAGGACAGGGCGTGCGGACGCCGGGACGACGACGGCGAGGGCCATCAGACAAAGCGAACTGCGACGGGACATTCCGTCGCAGTTCTACCGGATCGCGGAAGAAAAGGTCAGAGTTTCAGGTCGACGATGCCCGAGACTCCGACGCCGTCGACGGCTTTGATGTCGTTCTTGTTGGTCACGGACGAGGTCGAGACCGGGATCATGGCTCTGAGCCGGATCTCTCGGCCGAAGAGTTCGATTTCGGGGGACGCGACCGCCCGGACCTTGTCGACGTTGACTTTGGCCCCTTTGATCTGTGCGGCACCAATCGCGCTCTTTGCGCCGACGCCGATGCCGATGATCGGGACGACCTTGGTGTAGTTGGTGTCCGTGTCCTTATGGCCTGTGAGCTTGTCGAACTGTTTGTCGATGTCCGGCCCGAACTTGTCGACGGCGACGCCGACTCCGAGGATTTTGATGACTTGCTTGATCTGGCCCGTCCCGACGGCGGTGAGGCCCAAGACGGCGACGAGGGCGACGAGCGCGCGCTTACGGTTGAGTTTCATCCCTTTGATTCTGACGAAAGCGTCTTCCGACCGTGACGGCCAGGGCAAAAAAGAGGGCCCCCCGGTCCGAGGACCGGAGGGCCGTTTCGTCAAGCGTCCGTCCGAGGACTAGAACTTGAGCGAGAGCTGCGTGCCGAAGAGGCCGCCGCGGTACTTGCGGCCGCCGACCGGCGACGGGCCGAGCGGGTCGTTGCCCGAACCGACACCGAAGTCGACGTCGCTGAACTGGTAGGTGAACATCAGGCTCGTGTTCGCGCCGAGTCCATAGTTGAACCCGACGGTGTACCAGCGCATCTTGTCGTCCGGGGTCGCGCCCTGGCCGTCGAAGCGGGTGTCCTCGTAGCTGAACATCGCGCCCCAGTTCTCAGCGAGCTGGTAGTCGAGGCCGATGGTGAACGAGTTGATCTTGTCGTAGTTGGCGTAGTTGTAGCCGGCTCCGGTTTCCTTGGGCTCGTCGAACTCGCCCTTGGCCCACAGCTTCGTAGCCTTGCTCGGTTGGAACCAAAGCTTGGCGTTGAAGCCCTTGATGTTCCTCGGGCTCCACTGGTTGCCGAGGCGGCCCCAGCTGCCGGGAGCGGAGAAGAACTGCTCGACTTCGCGGTAGCCGAGACCGGCGCCCCACGTGTCAGCGGTGTAGGCACCGCGGATGTCCCAAGCCTTGTTCTTCGTGTCGAGCGCGTTGCTCGTGTTCTCGGAGAGCGTGGACTGGGAGTAGGCGCCCCAGAGGCTGAACTTGTCGAACTTGAGGTCGGCTTGACCGCCGAACACGTTCATCCTGTTCGCCGGCTGGTTGCCCGCGTCGAACGGGTTGACGTCCGCCATCCGGGTGTCGCTGTCGAACCAGAGGTACGCCAGGTTGATGCTGCCCATCTCGCCGACCGGGAAGTCAAGGGTGACGCCCAGGGTGCGGTCGATCTGGCCGGCGCCCCACGGGATCGGGTTGATCGCCACGCCGTTCGAAGTCATCGGGCTGTTGTTCGTACCACCGAGGACGTGCAGCGAGGCCTTACCGAAGTTGAAGCCGAGGATGCCGCCGTCGAAGTAGTAGTCGCCGTTGTCCCAGCGCTCGTTCTTGTAGTAGCCGGTGTAGTTCGACCTCTTGAGGAGGTACGGACCGACCTGCGCACCGACGCGACCGAGCTTAGCGTTGAAGCCCTGACCGGCGAGAGCCGAGTCGAAGGTGACGCTGGCCGTGTTGATGTACACGTCGCTCGAACCCGTGCCGAAGCCCGAGCCCATCGACTGCGTGCTCATGTTGCCGAAGGCCGTGTTGCCAAAGCCGCCGCCGAGCATGTTGTCGTGGACGAGGCTGACCTGCCACTTCGGACCTTCGGTGTTGGTACCCGTGAGGTCGAGCTGCAGGGCGTGATAGACCTGGAAGTCGCGGGTCATGCCGGAAGGCTGGCCGAAGTAGCTGCCCTCACCGACGCCGACCAGACGGTTGTCCGGGGTCATGCCGATGTTGCCGTCGGTCGAGTGACCGGCGAGCATCACGAGGTCGAAGACGCCATGGACGTCGACGGCCGGCTTGTGCTTCTCGAGCTCGGTGACGCGGTCGCCGAGGCTACCGAGGTCCTGGCGCATCTGCTTGACGTCGGCGCCAAGGCTCTTGAGTTCGGGTTCGAACTCCTTGACCATGCGCTCGACGGCGTCGAGACGGCCGCCCCAGCCCTTCATCATGTTGACGGAAGCTTCGAGGTCGTCCAGGCGCTTCTTGATCGGATTCAGGTCGACGCCGTCGCCGCCCATCATCTTCTTGAGCTCGGCGATCTGGTCGCTGAGCTCCTGATGCATGCCCATCATCTTCTTGTAGCACGCATAGGCGGCCGCAGCGAACTCGTAGCGGCTCATCGGCCTGTTGCCGTGGAACATTCCGTCCGGATAACCGACGAGACAGCCCGCTTTGTGCAGACCCTCGACAGCCTCATAGGCCCAGTGGTTCTCCGAATTGTCCGGGAACGGATCCTGAGCGAAGCCCGGAAGGGCGATGCTCGCGAGGACCGCACCCAGTGCGATTTTCAGCATTCGGTTCATTTGTGGTTTGTCTCCTGCGGTCGGAGACAGAAACGCCGTTACGGCAGACCGAATGCTCGGCGGACCCACAACTTTCCTTAAGTTCCCTGTAGGGCCAAGCGTCCAAGTGCCTTGGCGACGCGTCCTGCGTCTCGTTCCGCATACGAAGCCGGGAAACCCGACCTCGGTATCATTATCGTCCAGTTACAGGCAACTTTGCAAGGGCCTAGGCTGAAATCCTCGCAATCCTCACCCTTTCCGGGACCCTCGGCCTAACGGTCAAGCCCTGACGAGGGCGAGAAGCTCCTCCGTCTTTTCTTCGACCAAGGCCCGGTCGCCCCGCGACTCGACGTTCAGGCGAATGACGGGTTCGGTGTTCGATCCGCGTAGGTTAAATCGCCAATCCTTATACTCTACGCTCAGTCCGTCGGTCTTGTCGACGACGCCTTCGGAGGCATAGGCGGCCTCGACCCGTGCGATCGACCCGGCGACGTCGGCGACTTCAGAGTTGACCTCGCCGGAGCAGGGATAGTTCTCGATCATTTCGCCGACCAGGTCCCCGAGGGTCCGCCCCGTCGACGAGACGAGTTTCGCCACCAGGATCAAGGGGATCATGCCGCTGTCGCAGTACCAGTGTCCACGGAAGTAGTGGTGGGCGCTCATCTCGCCTCCGTATACGGCGTTTTCGGCCCTCATCTTCTCCTTGATGAACGCGTGACCCGACTTGCACATGACGGCCCTTCCGCCTGCCTGTGCGACGATCTCCAGGGTGTTCCATGTCAGCCGAGGGTCGTAGATGACCGTCCCGCCGGGTTCGTCGCCCAAGATCGCCTGAGCGAGCAGTCCGACGATGTAGTAGCCCTCGATGAAACCACCGTTCTCGTCGAAGAAGAACGCCCGGTCGTAGTCGCCGTCCCATGCCACGCCGAAGTCGTATCCGCCTCCGGCCATCGCGTCCTCGACCGGTTTCCGCGATTCCGGCAGGATCGGGTTCGGAACCCCGTGGGGAAAGTGCCCGTCCGGCTCGTACATCATCGGTGCGACCTGCAAGGGAAGTTTCGGCGTCAGCGCCTGCATCGCGACTCCGGCCGCACCGTTGCCGGCCGAGGCCAAGACTTTCAGCGGCTTTAAGGGCGCCGGGCCGACGAACCCCAGCAAATGCTCGACGAAATCGCTGTAGACGTCCTTGTCCGTCCGGGCGCCTGCACCTTTGCGCTCCCAGTCCTGGAGCTTGGTCCGTCGCTCGATGTTCTTGAGCCCGGTGTCCCCGCTGATCGGGCGGCTCTCCGAGCGGACCATCTTCATCCCGTTGTACTGGGGCGGGTTGTGGCTCGCCGTGATCATCACGCCCGCGTCGAACCCGTACCGGGCCGTCGCGAAGTAGACCATCTCGGTCCCTACCAGGCCCAGGTCGGTGACGTCGGCACCGGCGTCGTTCAGGCCGTCGGCCAAAGCGTCCAGGAGGCGAGGCCCGCTCAGCCGAATGTCCCGGCCCAGGCAGACCGACCCGGCACCGGTCTCGTCCGCCAGCGCGCGTCCGATGGCGTACGCGACCTCCGGGTTCAATTCGTCCGGGACGACGCCGCGGACGTCATAAGCCTTGAAGCAGGGGAGGAACTCGCCCATGTGTCCGGTCAAAGTACCTGAAGATCCTGTGAACGGATGAGGGGCCAGAAGGATCAAGGGTTACGAAGATGAGGGACAAAGGACTGGTGGAAAGGGTCCTCCAAGGCGACCGCCGAGCGGCGGGCCGACTTGTGGAAGAGCACTATCCGCCCATCTATAGGTTCCTGACCTTCTTGACCGGTTCCTCCGAGGAGGCCCGCGAGCTTTGTCAGGCGACGTTCGTGTCAGCAAGGCAGAACCTTGCGGGCTTCCGTTTCGAGTCCGGGCTCGGCGTCTGGATCAAGCGGATCGCGTACAACGAGTTCCTCAAGTCGAAGCGCGGCCCAAAAGTCCAGAGCCTGCACGACCTGGACGACCTCCCCGCCGATGGCGCGCTGTCCGCGGACGGGATCGTCCTTGCCCAGGCCGTCGCGTCACTGCCGGACGGCATCCGTGAAGCCTTCGTCCTTCGGGAGATCGACGAGCTGTCGGTCGCGGAAACGGCCGAGGTCCTCGGCATCGCCGAAGGGACGGTCAAATCACGGTGCCACTTGGCGAAGAAGTCGCTGAGGCGCCGGTTAGCGTCGACCTGGACCTGGTCCGAACCGACGCAAGAGGTGAACCATGCAACACAAGAAACCGTATCGGCGTGCGATCCGTGAGCTCAGGGCGTGGCGGCCGCGGGCCGGAATGTCCTCGACCTTAGCCGCGTTTGGCGCGGATACGGGCGGACGACGTCCGTCCGTCCGCACTTGGGTCGCGACTTCGGCTCTCACGGCCGTTGCGCTCGGTGCCGTCGTCCTGGTCGTCCCCACCAGGCCGGCCTATGGCATCGATCAGGTCACAGAGGCGCTCAAGAACGCTCCGAACGTGCACATCGTCATGACCGGGCCTTCGGGCGCGATGACCCAGGAAATGTGGGTGTCCGGGACGATGCGCCGCTACCGCTTCCAGAACGATTTCAAGATCCTGTACGAGTCGACCGGGATCGCCTCGACCGACTTCGTCATCGACCGCGGGTTCGATGGCGAGCGCGTCTGGGCCGTCAACCCCGGCCGGAAGTCGGCGAGCATCGCCCGGGAAGGACCGGTCGGTTTCGGTTGGAAGGACGTTCCTACCGTCGCCTCGATCGCAAGCGAGTTCGGAAGATTCGCTAAGGGCGAAGTTCTGAAGTCAGAAAGGACCGTCGGTGGCCGGTCCGAGGCCACCTACACGGACGCAAAATCCGGCTGGAAGCTCGTTATCACCACGGAGCCCGACAGGGGACGCCCTTTGAAAAGCGAGTTTCTCATGAGGGAGAAGGACGGACGTTGGACGGTCCGTTCTGCGAAGACGTACGAGTACCCGGAGTCCTTCCCGCAAGAGACGTTTTCGTTCCGTCCACCGGACGGCTACGTCGTATACGACTACGACACCATCGTCGGGGCCTTCGACAAGAACCTGTCGGGAGCAGGGCCGGCGCGGACCGTCGGCGGCGTCCAGATCCGGATCCTCGGAGCCTATCGGGAAGAGGACGGCACGGTCATGGTCGTGTGGTCGGGCGGGGCATGCCCGCCTCCAAGGGCCGTGGCGGGCGCGTTCGACTCGGACGGGAAGAGCCTGCCCGTCGATTCGATCACCGAGGGAGACGACCGGAACAGGCCGAAGAACCACGGCGTGCCGCCCAAGACGAAGCCGAAACCGGTCCCCCGCGATCAGGTCGTCGACATCGTCCGGCCGCTAGGATTCCGGAACGGGAATCCCGTGTACGGGCTGAGAGTGTTCATGCCGGGAACGACGTTTTTGGAACGTGGTACCGATCCGAAACCGCCCGCCGTTCCGAACAGGGCCGTGGATCTCACCGTGGTGTTGCCCGTTTGCAGGAAGATCACACCGAAGGTCGTCCGCCCGGCGAAAGGTTGGATCAAGTTCCGCGTCGACGGCGAGCAGGTCGGGACGGCCACGTTTGAGGTCACCGCCCGGCCGATCGACCGGTTCTGGCGGCTGCTAAAGTTGCTCGACCCGGCGCACTCTCCGAGCATGGGCGCCGTACCGCTCTCGAAAGTGCAGAAACCCTAGCGGCTCCTCGCGGGCATGGTACACACCGTCCATGCCCGCAACCTTGATCGGAGCGCACATGCCCACGGCCGGAGGACTGGACAAGGCCGTCCGGCGCGGCAAGGACATCGGTTGTACGGCCGTCCAGGTCTTCACGTCGAGCCCGCAGCAATGGAAGGCCAAGGAGGTCACGGACGAAGCGGCGGAAGCGTTCCGGAACGCGTGCCAGGAAACCGGCATCGGTCCTCACGTCGTCAGCCATGACAGCTACCTGATCAACCTGGCCGCTCCGGACGATGAACTCCGCGAAAAATCGGTGGCCGGTCTGACGGGCGAGATCCTCCGCTGCCACAAATATGGGATCCGGTGGGTGGTCAGCCACATGGGGGCCCACATGGGCCAAGGCCTCGACGTCGGTCTGAAGCGTGCCGCAGAGGCCGCCCTTCGGATCCTCGGGTCGACGCCTGACGATGTGACGCTCTTGATGGAGACCACGGCCGGGCAAGGAACCGTCTTGAACAGTCGGTTCGAAGAACTCTCCGAGATGATCGGACATTGCGGCGGACATCCACGTCTTGGCGTCTGCCTCGATACCTGCCACATCTTCAGCGCGGGCTATGACTTGCGTACGCCCGAAGCCTATGCCACGACGATGGACGCCTTTTCGAAGACGGTCGGATTCGACAGGCTGAAAGCCGTCCATTGCAACGACTCCAAGTTCGGTCTCGGTGCGAAGAAGGACAGGCACGAACACCTCGGTGACGGGCATTTGGGAGCCGAAGCGTTCCAGTGTCTCGTGCGCGACGACCGCCTGGCGACCGTTCCGATCCTTGTGGAAACGCCGGAAGCCGAAACGATGCACGCTGAGAACGTCAAGCGGCTCTGGAACTGGATCCCGGAATAAAAAGGCCGGCTAGGCGGAGAGGACAGACCGAGCCGGCACTTGTCAGATTTTTGGTCGCGCGACCTCCCGTCTCGTCGACGGACGGGTCGGTCTACGCCCTGGTTATCCGGACAAAGGAAGAGGGCCGACCGATGCACAACGTTTGTTGTTTTCGTTATTTTTGCCCACGATTGGGACCTTCGGCCTAACGGTGATCGGCGTCAATCCCCCGTACTCCTGTCAGGGTCCTGACCTTCACCCTGAGCCGTAGCGTTTTGCACCCGAAAACCTAAAGCAGAGACTTATGGTCGAACTCGCGGTCAGGATCGCTTTAGCTACGGCTCTGTTACTCGTCTCCGGGACGACGGGCCGGCCGACGTTCGACTTGTCCTGGAAGTCGGCGGCCGTCTTCACGACGTATTCGTTCTTCGCCTTCCTGCTGGAACGCAGGGGGATGAGGAACGCCGGGGTCAGCGGTCTGGTCGGGGTGGCCGATGCGGCCGTCGTCGTGTTCTTGTTGTCTGCTACCGGGCATGCGGACACCTTCGGTTTCCTCGCCTTGTTGCCGACCGCGTACGCCGTGGCGCGGTTCGGTGCCGACGCCTTGGCCGTTTCGCCCCTTGTGGTCGCCTGGCTGTTGATCGGTGCCGGCCTCTTCGGCGGACCGGGCTGGACCCCGTCGGTCTTGATCCAAGCTTGCGGCGTGTTAGGCTTGGGCATGCTCGGAGCCCGCCGCGAGAAGACGGTGCGGATCGTCGAGTATGTCGAGACCGTCGCCGAAGGCCCGGCGTCCGAACCGATCCCGGCCGAGTTCTTCGAACTGCGCGAGAAGTACAGGACATTGCGGCAACACGCGTCCGAGATCGAGCGTCGTTCCAAGCGCGACCATGTCACGGCGAGGCTCGTCGGCGGCAATCAAGCCGAGGGTCTGAGCCTTGCGTCGTTGGCGAACAGGTTGCGGGAGATCTTCGGGGTCGAAGGACTGACGCTTTACGCCCTTGACGACTCGCTCGACCTCTTGGTCGTCCGTGCGGCTTCCGGCGACGTCCCTGTCGCGGTGAGCGACTCGTCTTTCCCCGTCCCGGAGTTCGTCAGCGAGTGGCAGCTCCGCGACCGGCTCACGGACGCGGTCAAAGCCCTGAAGACTCCGGAAAACGCCCAGCAGACCGCGACCGTGGTCCTCAAGGACTGTGGCCGGATCGTCGGACTGTTGGCGCTCTTCGACGGTGTCAAGACCAAGGTTTCCGATGCCGCCGAGTCGGCGCGCGACGCCTCAGAAGCGATCGCCAGGTTCTTAAAGGGCGCTACGGCCCGGGACCGCGAGACCAAGCGTCTCCGGCAGTCCGAGCTTCTTTACATGATCGCGAGCACGGTCCACGGCGCCGAGACCGCGACGACCCTGAGCCACCGCATCGCTCGGGAAGTCTGGGAGTCGTTAGCCGTCGACCATCTGTCCATCGAATTCTTCGGACATCGCGGCGCCCGGTCCGTCCAAGGCAGCGCCTTCCCGCTCATCGCCTCGATGTCGTTCGATGAAGGCACAGGACTGGAGGGATGGAAGTCGTCGGGGGGCCCCGAAATCGTCATCGACGACGCAAGACAAGACGACCGGGCGCCCCGCGAGACGGCCCTGAAGCACCGAATCGGCAGTTTCTTCGCCGTACCGGTCCGGCACGATGGCGAGACGGTCGGCATCATCACGACCGGGACGCACCGGGCCCAGGGCGTCGACGCCGATGCAATTGAAGCCGTGCGGATCGTCGCGGCCGAGCTCGGTCAAGCCTATGGCAGGGCCGAAGGGTCGTCTCCGGGGCCTGGAGGGCTTGCGACGCCGATCGAGTTCCATGAGGCGGTCAAGGACGCGGACGAGGGCTTTTTCGTGTACCTCGATGTCCTAAAGCGCGACGAGTCGGTCGAGGCGTTCGGGCGGGTGGCGGTCGACAAGGCCGTCCGTCGTCTGGCCCACCGTCTGCGCTCCCTGTTGCCTTCCGGCGGGCTGCTCTGTCGCCGACCCGAAGGAGACTTCGTCGCGTTCTTACGGACGTCGAACGAGGAAGAGGTCCGTCACTGGGCCGCCCAAGCCGGGGTCGCCGCTTCGATGGTGACGTTGGACTCCTTGGACGGAAAGACCAAGATCCCGATGGCCGTCCGGGCGAAAGTCGCTCTCTTCGCCCCGCATTCCCACCGGATTTCTAGGGAGGTAAGGCGTTAGTGGCCCAATTCAGTAAGTTTCCTGGCCAGCCTCTCCCCCGCCATGCTGATAAAGTATCGGCAACAGTCGAAGGCCGGGAGGTCGCCGCGAGAACGGCGTTGGCCGCCTCCATGCATGGACTTCGACCTCAAAGGACGACCATGGAGGCTTACGACTGGCAGGGGACATTGGAGGCGTGTCAGATCACGCTCCGTCTGGACCCGGATCACTTGGGTGCATTGGAGACGTTGGCGCAGGCCCAATGGTTCGCCGGTCGTTACAACGACGTCATCTCGACCACGAGCCGCCTTCTCCGGTTGAACCCGTTGGAGCCCGGCTACCGTTACACGCGTGGGATGGCCCATTTGAGCAACGGCGACCTCGCCCTCGCCCAACAAGACTTCCGGACGGCCTTGGCCCAAAGCGACAATGCCGAGTTCAGGGCCCAAGTCGCGTCCTCGATGTCGGCGCTAGAGGAATGGATCACGAACCTTCCCATGCGGTCGTCCCGTTTCGGCTCGGCACTGGTCAGCCCTCTCGGGCGACTTAACTGACAACAGGCACAATCCCCGGGCCCCCGCGAAGCCCCGGACGGCTCTCGAACGTGTAGACTGTCGGACACCGTCCGTCACGAGGAAACAATGTCGATCCGTAAAGACCCTGCCATCGATGTCCTCCGGCTCTTGGAGAACCTCAAGACGTTGGCCCAGCGCCCGCGACGGGCCTTGGGCGTCACCTTCGGCTATGACCCGGACGAAATGGTGATGCAGATCGAGAAGATCCGGGCTTCGTTGCCGCGAGAGGTCAAGGACGCCGCCACGATCGCCAAGGAGACCGACCGGATCCTCGAGTCGGCGAAAGAAGAGGCGGACCGGTCCGTCGATCAAGCCGGTTCGCAAGCCCAGCGCATACTGGCCGAGGCGAAAGCCGAGGCCGAGAGGATCGTCACCCAGGCCAAGCTCCAGCAGGAGCAGCTTTTGAGCGAAAGCGAAGTCTTCAAGCTTGCGAAGGCCCAAGCCGACGAAGTCCGGCACAACGCCGAGCGCGAAGCCAGCCAGATGCGCCGGGGCGCCGACAGGTATGCCCACGACGTTCTTTCGAAGCTCGAAGCCTCGGTCGGCAAGATTTTGGCCCAGGTGGAAAAGGGGCGCTCCGAACTGGAGACGGTCGAACGCGAGCCGGCCGCCGTCCCCGTCCGGGAGAAGGTCAAGGCGCTCTGACGGTCAGTCGACCGGCCCGGCCTCCCATGCGTCCAGAAGGGCCCATGCCGCCATCGCACGCGCATAGTACGAACCACATTCCGGTTCGTTGAACGGGTTCCGATTGTGCCCGGCGTGCCGTTCACGGACGGCGGCAGCGACTTCGAGCCCTTCGTCCTTAAAGCCATAGTCCATGAGCAGGACCGCGGCTTGGTATTCGAAACCGGTCATGCATTCGCCCCAATAGGGGAACGGCACTTTGGGCCTCCCGCCTCGGGGGTAGGACGCGATGAGGGTCCCTTTCTCGTCGGCCGTCGCGAACGTCCGCATGTTGTTGTAGTGGTCGCGGAAACTGCGCATAAAGTTGTGCTTGTAGACGGCGTGGACCGCGTTCCGGACGTGGTAGCCGTCGAACAACGTCCCCAGTCCGACACGGTTGGCCTTGTACTGCCCCACTAACTGGTCGACAAGGCATCCGCGACCGATCTGGAAGACCGGTTCTTTCTTGTCGAGCTCTCCTCCCAATGACGACAGTTCGGCGGGCTTGGCCTCCGGCACCTCGACCCTCTGCTCGTAATACTCGCCGTTATAAAGGTTCTTGTCGACCCAGTCCCGACCGGTCTTCCGCAGGGCGTCGAGCTGTTCGGCCGTAGCGTCGTCACCGACGGTCCGGGCCATCTTCGCGACCGCCGCCATCGCGGCGTGGTAGTAGCTCGTGCACATCGGGTTCGGGCCTACGAACTCGACGTCGTACGTGTTGTGCTGATAACCCTCCATGACGCCGTCCTTGTCCGCGTCCCATCCGCCCGGGAGCCAAGCGTATTCGAGCATCTTCTTGGCCACGGGGTAGTACGTCCGGAGCCAAGCGAGGTCGCCGTCCTTGAGAAACTGCTGGTAGACGCGTACGATCAGGCCCATCTGACCGTCGGCTGCGGCGGCACCCCAGGACTGCTGGGCCATGGGGAGGGTCAACCGGAACCGCTCTGCGCCTATCGGAGTCATCCCGTTTTTCAGGTGGGACTCCAGCATGCTGCGATGGAGGTCGGGAAAGAGGTTGACCGTCGCTTCCTCGTAGTTCCAAACGTGGGTGCACGAGCCGTGACAGCATCCAGACTTGGACCCGCAGCCTTCCGAGGCCATGAACGTCCCGTCTTCGATACGGAAGCACGTGTGGGAGTTCAGGGTCGCGAGGTTGAACAGCGCCGCCTCCTTTAAGGCGGTAGGGACCTTTCTTGCGACCACGGAGTCCGTGAACTTGGCCGTCCGGGCCTTGAGGCCGGCCAACTGGGGCAGGACACTCATGGCCACGTCGGTCGCGTCGCGGAACAACGTCGCATAGTGGTTCCTGACGAGTTCGCCGTCCTTCCCTTTCCAGTCCCAGCCGTACTCCTTCATGTTCCGCCAAGGGAAGTGCCAGGCGATCAAGAGCCGCACCGACTTCTTCTCTTTCGGACCGACGCGGAACAACGAGTGGACCGAACTGTCCCATGTGTCGCTGGGGCTGGGAGGGCACGGTTCCGGGCCGAGATCGTCCTCGATGTATCCCTTGGCGAGCAACTCGTCGATGATGCCGAGCTGCTCTCCGTTCCAGCCCCGGTCCCGGAAAGCCCACCGACGTGCGGTCCGGACGTCGGAGCCGTCGGACAGCGCGACGAGCGTCCCGTTTTGGGGCGACGCCAGGTCTCGGGCCTTAGACCAGGCCATGCCTTTCCAACCGGCCACTTCGACGATCTCGGTCACGTTGTCCTTCAGATCGAAAACGACTCCGTCGCACCCGATGATGTTCGAGGCCAAGAACGAGACGGACGCGTCCAAACCCTCGTTCGTTTGATTCGTAACAGTGATGGTCAGGAGGCCGAACGGAAGCGACGATGATGCGGTGTCTCCCGGGATCAGAGGGTTGAACGCTTCGACTTCGACGGACAGCGGTGTCGCGGGATCGGAAAGCTTGAGGCGACCGAACGGGTACGTCGCCTCGAACGAGACGTCTCGGAACCTCGGGACTCCTGCGAGCACCTCCTCCTGGCCGCTGTTGTTGGCCCGACCGTAGACCAGGTCGCCTTCGAGGATCCGGAGTTTGGCGCTTTCGTCCTTGGTGTCGGCACGGCGCGTCCAAAGCGCCAAATGGCTGTACATCGGCCTCCAACCGCGGTTCGGCCTGCTCATGAGCTGCCAGTCGGTCAGGCGTCCTCTTCCATCGATGCCGAAGAACCCGGTCCCGATGCCTCCGATCGGCATCATCACTTCTCGCAGACTCTCGCCCTTATAGGCCCGCAACACCTTCCAATCGGCCATAGCCGATTGTGAGCCTCCGGGCGTCCCGCTGTAAAGCGTCGGAGGTTGTCTTTTAGGCGAGTCGGACGGGCAAGACGCGGATCCTGCGCTGCGGGTCGTTCCCGACGCTTTCGCTGGCCAACCGTTTGTTTTCGACGATCTGGTGCTGGATTTTCCGGATGCGGGCGTCCTGTGGGTTCAATTCGAGCGGCCTGCCCGTATGGATCACGGTCGCGACGGCTTCTTGCGCCTCTTGGATCGCGGCGGCTTCCCGGTCCGTGTCGTGACCGCCGCCCCGTAAGAGGTCTTCCAAGGCCGCCGAGATCTGTGTGAACGTGTTGGACTTGACCACGAACGTCGGAACGGGCCGTTGCAGGTCGCGGAGCTTGGCGGGCTTGGCCTGCGCGGTGGAGCGGATCGCGATCACGGCGTCGGCTTGTCCGATGTCGTTCGTGATCACGACCGGGAACTTCCGCTCGCGGATGGCCCTTTCGAGCCGCGTCCGGGCGATACCGTAGGGAAAGACCCTGAGGACAGGCTTCAGTTTGGCGTTCGACCTGTCCTCCGTGGGAGCGCGGTCCCTCGTCGTCCTTGGTCTCGAGGGCTGCTGGAGTTGGTCGGGTTCGGTCGCTCGCTTCGAGAGGGCCGGGAAGCGTTCGTTGAACCCAGGTTCGTCGATGTCTTGAGTCTCTTCCCTCTGGACGACTTCGACCATTCCCGAACCTGTCCGGACGCGGATCTCCGGACGGGGCTGGACTCCTCGCAACATCAGGTCCACCGTCTTCTGGACATCGTGGTGGACCGCGAGCTTATCGTAATCGATCAGTTCGATGACGACGTCGAACGTCGGCGGTGCCTTGCGCTCGAGAACCGTCTTTTGAGTTCCTCGCCGACGGGCTTCGTCGTCGGAGAGCGTAACGGCTTGGATCCCGCCGATGAGGTCGCACAACGACGGGTTCAACATCAGGTTTTCGAGAGTCTGACCGTGGGCTGTCCCGATCAATTGGACGCCGCGTTCGGCGATGGTCCGGGCCGCTTCGGCTTCGGCCGCGTTACCGATCTCGTCGATCACGACGACTTCCGGCATGTGGTTTTCGACCGCCTCGATCATGACCGCGTGTTGGAAGCTCGGATTGCGCACTTGCATCCTGCGGGCGGCACCGATCGCGGGGTGGGGTACGTCCCCGTCGCCACCGATCTCGTTCGACGTGTCGACGATGACGACCCGACGGTTGACTTCATCGGCAAGGACGCGTGCGACTTCACGGAGCTTGGTCGTCTTTCCGACTCCGGGCCGCCCTAAGATCAGAAGCGACTTGCCCGATCGGACGATGTCGTCGATGATGTCGATCGTGCCCTCCAGGGCCCGACCGACGCGGCACGTCAGACCGATGACCTTACCCACCCGGTTCCGGATGCACGAGATGCGGTGCAAGGTCCTTTCGATCCCGGCCCGGTTGTCTTCACCGAACTCGCCGATGTTCTTCACGACCCACTCGATGTCGTGTTCGCTCACGGTGACGCCAGGCCAGCGTTCGACGCTGTCCTTGTACCGCGCCTCGGCAGGTCGGCCATAGTCCAAGACCACTTCCACGAGACCGTTCAGGTGGGGATTGGTCAGGAGCTTTTCCCGGACGACAGGCGGGAGGATGTCAAGCAGTTGGGGGAGTCCGTCGTGTATCAAAGACACCATTGGTTCTGACGTCCGGTCGGTCGCAACCGATCCCGGAGCCGGTACCTGTTTTTCAACGGTTAATGCGTCCGAGGGTCAACCTGCCTCGTCGAACGAACAGCCGGAGCTCGGTTTCTCGGGTGCCATGGAAAGATCGATATCGATAGGTTTGATTCCTGTATACCTGGCAAGTTCGAAGTTCAGATCCTTCAACATGTCCTTGCTATAGCCCGGCCACTGTCGGAGCACCTTGCCTTCGGGGCCGATCAGAGTGGTGTACACCGAGCGCGAGGCCCGAAAGGCCTTGTAAACGGCCCCGTCACCTGCAAGGAGCATGGGATAGGGCACTTTGAAATCGTCACGGTATTTGCTGGCCACGTGGGCCGGGCCATCGATGATGCCCAAAAACGCGACCTTCCCGGAGTAGCCCTCGGCCAAGCGGTTGAAGAACGGCTGAGATTCGATGCTGCAGGGGCAACCGTCTTTCGTGAAGACGAGGACGACGGGCCCGATCTTGGTCAGGCCTTGAAGCGCGACGGTCCGTCCCTCTGGATCAGGAAGGCTGAAAGCCGGTGCGGTCTGGCCGATCTGGGCTTTCGCGTCCCGCAACATAGGTCCGGTGACCGGGTGTCGGGGCTCGTCAAGCAGGTTCGTCGTGTTCGATTCCGGGCGCGCACCGACGACTTGACCGTACAGCGCGAGCCCGACGCCTGCGAGGGCGAGGGACCCGATCAAAGCGAACGTCTTCGCAGCCCGGCCCACGAGAGCTATTGTAGTTGCACCTGAGGGCCGGTGAAAGGTCCGCACTTTGCCCGAACGGCGTCAGGCGCCGACGTTATACTGGCCTCATGGCCCAGCGGTTGCCCGACTGGCTGACGATCCGCCTCCCCCGCCCCGACTCGATCCAAGAAGTCGAAGGCATGATGCGCTCGAAGAACCTGCACACGGTGTGCGAGAGCGCACGTTGCCCGAACCTGCCCGAGTGCTGGAGCAAGAAGACGGCGACGTTCATGATCCTTGGGGACACGTGCACGAGAAGTTGCGGCTTCTGCGCGATCAAGGTCGGCAAGGGCGACGAACTCGACCCGTTCGAGCCGCTCAACGTCGCCCAGACGGCCAAGAAGATGGGCATGAAGCACGTCGTCGTCACGAGCGTCGCCCGCGACGACGTGAAGGATCAAGGCTCGGGCCAGTTCGCCCGCACGATCGAGCAGCTGCACAAGCACGTGCCGGAGATCATCGTCGAGGTCTTGACGCCCGACTTTCAAGGCAAGCGAGACCTGATCCAGACGGTCTGTGACGCCCACCCGGAGATTTACAACCACAACATCGAGACCGTCGAACGTCTCCACACGATCGTCCGGCCACAGGCACGGTACGAACGGACGATGTCGGTCCTCAAGACGGTAAAGGAGATCGACCCGACCATCTATACCAAGAGCGGGCTCATGCTCGGATTGGGAGAGACGCAGGCAGAAGTCGTCGAAACATTGAAGGACCTGCGTGCGATCGGCGTCGACGCCGTCACGATCGGTCAATACCTTCGGCCGACCATGAAGCACCTCCCTGTCGTCGAATACGTCCATCCGGCGGTCTTCAAGGAATACGAGGGGATCGGACACGACCTGGGTTTTGCGTTCGTCGCGAGCGCTCCGTTCGTCCGTTCGAGCTACAACGCGATCGCGTTCAGCGAGAAAGTGATGGGAGAACGTCTGGCGCGGGTTCAAGCCGTTCAGGCCTGATCCTTCGGGTTTCGCCGACCCAAGGCGTCCTGATGCGTCTATCCTAGTGAAAGCGCGTGGGCGTCGTCCGTTCTGCCGGGTCTTCTTTGGTCTCGTCGGCCGTTTGGTCGACGACGGTCGTCGTCGCCTTATGGGGCGCAGACACCATCGCCCGAACCTGGAAGGTCCTCCTCGCTCCTGGCGTCCCGATCTCCATGACCTACAAGGCCGAGGGCGGGACGCACGCCGTCGACGTCAGCCGGTTCGAGTGGGATCCGCGGTCGCTATCGGCGACCTTCCATGACGCCCGCTTGACGGGCCCGAAAGGCCATCGGCTGTTCGAAGCGGGTCTTGTCGCGGCGAAATACGACGACGGGCTCATCGTCGCGCAGGTCGACCGGGCGGGCATGACGGTGGAACGCAGTCAGGACGGTTCCTTTGACGTCGTTCGGGCGATCCCGGTCGGTCCGAAGGGACAGCACCCTCCGGCGTTCCAGATCAAGGCGTACCGCCTCCTGGTCCGCTACGTGGACTCGAGCAAGACTCCGACCATCGAGTCCGACGTCCGGATGGAGGACGTTACCGTGAACCAAGACTCTGGAGACTTCTGGGCGGACGCCAGACTGTCGGTCCCCGGCTTTCTCCCGACTCCGGCCCGCGCCCAAGTCGATCCGGACGGGCGGTTTTGGATGCGGGTCGAACGCATCGAGGGCGATGCGGCGCGACTCGTGCCTGTCCTCGAACGCTTTTTCGATCCCAAAGACCTCGGTCGTTTCGGTCCTGTCCGGACGAAACGCTTCATGGTCCAAGGTTCCGCCGAGATCGCCCTTCGCCCCGAGAAGGTGCCCGACGTCCGTGGCGATCTGCGGGTGAGCACCGAGCGGATCGATCTTGGGAACGCGATCGGCGGCGCATTGACGGCTTCGGTGAGCGGTTCCCTGAGCCGGGCCCGTATCGTCGGACAGCTTCGCGACGCCGGTCGTACGGTCCGATTCGACGGAGTCGCAGGAGCCGGCAGCGAACCGATCGTCGTGGGCAATTTCGAAGCACGGTTGCCGGGCAACAAGCTCTGGCCGATCGTTCCGCCCTTGCCACAGGGCGCCCAGTGGAGGAACGGAACGGCGCGCGGACGAATCGATCTGCGGGGCGAGAAAGTCTCCGCGGACGGTCGCTTGACCCTCGCTTCGGCTGGCGTACGGAACGAGCGCATCGAAGGCGCGCAGGCTCGGTTCGTCTTGTCCGACGGTTCCTTGAGCGTGGCCGTCGAGAAAGGCAGGTGGCGGGGCGGGGCGGTGACGGGTGTCTTCAAGACCGACTTGAAGACCGGAGCCCTGATCGGAGGTGCCGATTTGGGCACCGTCCCCTTGACCGCGTTCAAAAAGGAGCTGGGGGTGGAGGGCGTCACAGGTTCGGGGCGCGCCAAAGCGCTGTTCGCAGGAAAGGTCGACAAACCGGTCGTGGCCCTCGAGGCCCATGGGTCGGCCCGCTACGCACCGCGCGGCTCAGAACCATGGGACGTCGGCGCGTTCGAAGCCAGGGTCCAGTTCAATGGGACGACACTGCAGGCCCAGCGTTTGACCGTGAGCGGGCAGAGCGGCTTCCTGAGTTTCGACGGTAAGGCCGACCTGAAGTCCCAATCGGTGACGGGCGACTTTGTCGCGGGGGGCCTTCCGCTCCGAACATTGTCGCCCGACGCCCACGGGACACTGTTCGCACGGGGAGGTTTGCAGGGCACGTTTCAAAAGCCCGTGGTCTACGGGCGGGTCGAAGGGTACGGCGTCGGCATGAAGGATCTGACCGTCGCTCAGGTCGTCGTCGATGTTCAGGCCGACCGTGACACCCTGAGGGTGGCGGGTCTTCGGGCCCTGTCGGGAACGGGCAACGTGCTGGCCGAGGGAGAGGTCGCTTGGGCCACGAAGAAGATCAAAGGAAGTTTCCAGGCTTCTGACATCTCGCTATCGGAGTTTTTGGACAACGACGTACTCGGTCAAGTCGACGTCACGGAAGGCGTGTTCGGCGGAACGTACGACGATCCGACGGTCCAAGCCCGGATCGGATTGCCGCGCTTCTCTGCTTACGGCGTCATCGGTGAAGGTCTGACGGCAAGGACCACGTACCGGAACGGGGAAGCCAAGATCGAAGACGTGAAGGGCACGGTCGCGGGAGGCTCGGTTTCCGGGACCGCCTCGTTCCGTCCTGAATCCGAGAAAGGGACCGCCGAACTCTCGTTCACGGCCCTGGATCTCGGTGTGATCGGAACGCCAAGCGGCGCGCCCTCGTTGGACGGGCGATTGTCCGGAACCGTCAAGGGATTTTGGACGGGCAAGGACTGGACGGCCACGGGATCGGTCGACGCCTCACAGGTAGCGGTCAATGGCACGCCGTTCGGATCTGGCCAGATCACGGTCGACGGCCGTCCCGACATCGTGACGTTGACAGGCGAGATCGGCTCCGTCGACCGCTTTGTCAGTCTGCGCCAGTTCTCCTACGAACCCGAGTCTCAGAGGTTTTCCGCCGAGGCCACCGCCTACAACCTTCGCTTACAGGACCTCTTCTCGGCCTCTAAGCCGTACTGGGACCAAGGCTCAGCGGCCATGCCGGAGTGGCTTCAAGACGTGGACGGATCGTTCTCAGGAACGGCCTCGGTCAAGGGTGATCCGGACACGTGGACTTTGAGCGACAGCGAGTTCACGCTGAACGGGTTGATCGTCGGCGGTCGGGACGCGGGCGAACTGAAGGCGAAAGTCTCCCGGACCGGATCCAAATGGGCGGTGCCGATGCTCACATGGAAAGCCGGTGAGTCGAGCCTTACCGCTTCGGGCGAGTTCGACGAAGCGGGACCGATCAGCGGTAACGCGACGCTGACGAAGTTCGACCTCGGATGGATCCGGGCCGTCCTCCCGGACTCGCCTCCTTTGACCGGCGAAGCATCGGCGACGGCCGTGTTCGCGGGGACGAAAGACGATCCGACGGGGCGGGCGACCTTGCTCGTGACAAAGGCGGTCGTCGAGGGCGGCGAGGGTTCAAAGGCTTCGGAACCGGTCCAAGTCTTGCTGGACGACGTCTCGTTCGGCAACCGCCGGCTGACCTTGAACGGGCAAGCGACGTATCTCGGTTTCACCGGTGCTGTCTCGGGCGTCCTGCCTTACTCGGCCCTTGAACCCGACGACGGGCGCAGCATCCGAGAACCGTTATCGGCGCGTCTTGCGTTCGGCCCCCTGCCGATCTCGGAGTTCAGGGACTACTTGGCCGACATTGACGTTGACAAGTCCTCGGGCCAAGTCGAACTCTCGGCCCAGATCGATGGCTTCTGGGACAAGTTGCACGTGTCCGCCTTTGGAAAGGCTGACGCCGAAAAGCTCTATGTGAAGAGCTCCGAAGCGATGCTGAACGACGTCCATGTGACGTTTAGTCAAAAGGACCGCATCGCCGATCTGGACCTGAGCGCGAAGAGCGGACTGGGTGGAGCGGTCACGGCGAACGTCAGGGCGAACCTGGCCGACATCTTTAGCGGTCGGTTCAGTACCGACGCCCTGCTCGACGAGAGCAGCGTCCGAGGGACGGCCAAGTTCGACAACGTGGTTTGGCGTCAGAAACTCCCGGGAGCGACGACGGCGACGTCCACGGTCCTCAATGGGGCTTTGGCGATGGGGGGCCCGGTCCGTTCGCCTCGGATTTCCGGCGACCTGGACTTCGAAAAACTCGTGCTGTACCTGCCGCAAGAGTTCTCCCAGGGAGGGCCTGCGGAGTTTCCGGTCGATCCACGGTTCGACGATCTCACGGTGAGAGCCAAGTCAGGGACGAAGATCGAAACCGGAATCGGCACGTTGCAAGTCGTCGGTATCGGCAAGATCAACGGCTCGATGTCCGAACTTCAGGTCAATATGCCGCTGACCCTTGAGAAGGGCAGTTTCCGCCTGCCGAGCTCGAGGATTTCGTTGGAGCCGGGGGGCAAGATCCTTGTCAACTACGGCTCATTGGGCGGAGGCGAAGCCCTGACGAGGATCGATTTGGACCTGGAAGGACGGACGACCGTCGTGTCCCGCCTGGCCAACGGCCAGTACGAACCGTACGTCGTCAACCTTGAGATCCAAGGCAACGCGCTGGACGAGAACAACCTACGGTTCACGGCTGCCAGCGATCCGCCCGGACTTTCCCAAGAGGAGATCCTGGCCTTGATCGGTCAGCGCGACCTGATCCAGGGGCTCGCCCAAGGCGTGCTGGGCGGGTCCGGAGATTCGGACAAGCTCCGTGAGGCCCTGTATTCCGTCGCTGTGCCGAGCATCTCGCAGAACCTCACGCAAGGGATCGCGCAAGGACTGGACCTTGACTACTTCCTGGTGGACTATAACCCGTTCGACCAGTTCGTGCTCAGCGCCGGGAAGACCTTGGCCAAAGGGTTGACGCTTCACGTCACGAAGCAGCTCCAAGGAACGCAGTTCGGTCCGCCGCGATATGAAGTGAAACTCGAATACCGGCTTCCCGTACGGGACGACCTCCTCAGTCGGTTCAGGATCGGTCTCGGGTTCGACCAGAACGTGCCTTATAAGGTCACTTTAAGTTGGTCCAAGAGGTTCTGACGTCTTCGACGGGATTCCCGGCTAAGCGGTCCAAGACCGCACCCATGACCCGTTCGTTCAAGAATCCGTTCTTGAACACCCGTTCTTGCCCCGCCTCGGTGATCGCGAGCCTTCGAGGTTCGTCGGCGAGCAGGGCGACGCACTGACGGGCGCACTCGTCGGCGTCCGACCAGAAGACGGCCTCTTCTCCCTCGACGTACATCGCACCGTGCTCTGGTGTCCGTTCGGCGCAAAGGAGCGATCCGATCATGGGGATCTCCGTGCTGCGGGTCGTATGCATGTCGCGGTTCCCTTCACTGAGCAGGCCGATGCAGATCTTCGAGCACTGGATCCAGGTGGCGTACTCGTCGTCGTTGTAGACGCCGGGCGACCTCCAATACGGAACGAGCGAGTTCCACTCCTTGGCCATTTGCCACCGGTCGCCGACGATGGACAGTGGGACGCCGTGTTCCACCAGTCGGAGAAGGAACTCGTCCCGACCGGGCATCCACGTGCCTACGAAGAGGACGTCGCTGGAGTATTTACGGACGTTGACGGCCGTGATTTGCCGCGGGGCATGGGCGACCTCGTCCGCGCACATCATGATGCGCATGACTTCTTTCGCTCCCAGTGCCTTGGCCTCGGGAACGTTCAGCTCGCGGAAAACGACGACCAGATCGTATTCGGGGATCGTTTTCCGGAACAGCTTCCAAGAATATCGGTCCCTCGTTCCGAAGGGGTCGTCGATGTTGAGCACGACCGTTTTCAGCCCGGCTGAACGGCACTCCCGGACGAACTCCGGCCCAATGAACCGTCCATGGTCGACCCAGACCACGTCGAAGTCGTGCGGGGCCATGGCTTCCCATGTCTTCGCCCCGATCTCCTTTCCGATGAACATGCCACCGGTCTCGTAATGGAATTTCCAGAGATAGCCCTTGCGCGGCAAGTGTGCGGAGGGGTCGAACACGTCGACGGTGTGGCCGATGCGCCTCAACGCGTTGGCCCGATGGAGGCTGGTCCCCGAGTTGAGCCCGACGTAGGCGATGCGCAACGAAGCCTGGTCCACCACTCGTCGGCAGGATACCGTCCGTCAGGCTCCGACGCCGACCGCCGCCTGAAGCGCGCCCAAGACCTTGAGCCCGTCGGACGACCCGAGAAGAGGGCGTGTCGCGCGTTCCGGGTGAGGCATGAGGCCGAGGACGTTCCCCGTCGCGTTCAAGACGCCGGCGATGTCGTCGGTCGACCCGTTAGGATTGGCCGAAGCCGACGCCTGCCCGTCAGGGCCGACATAACGGAACGCGATCCTGTCCTCGTCTTGTAGCCGTTCGAGCGTGTCGTGGTCGCACACGTAACGGCCCTCCCCGTGGGCCACGGGACACCGGACGATACCGGTCACTCCTTGCGTCCAGAAGCTGACCCGGTTGACGGGCAGCAGGTGGACGTCGGCGTGGACGAACTTCTCGCTCGCGTTTTGAAGGAGGGCGCCTTCGAGCAAACCGGCCTCACAAAGGACTTGGAAACCGTTACAGACCCCGATGACGGGCCGGCCCTCACGAGCGAACCTTGCGACCTCGGCCATGATGGGCGCCCGGGCCGCCATCGCGCCGCACCGTAGGTAGTCGCCATAGGAAAACCCCCCAGGGAGGAACACGGCTCCGAAACCGTCGAGGCTGGTCGCTTCGTGCCAGACGTACTCCGCCGGGACACCGACATCATTGCGGAGCGACCACAAAGCGTCTTGGTCGCAATTGCTTCCTGGAAACCGGACGACCGCGACCTTCAAGCGACGACCTCAAATCGGAAGTCCTCGATCACGGGGTTCGTCAGGAGGCGCTCGCACATTTCTTTGATGCGCTCTTCCCGAGGTTCGTCGACGACCAGTTCGACGATCTTGCCGATCCGGGCGTCCTGGACCTCTGAATAGCCGAGTTTCTTCAGCGAGCCCGCGACCGTCCGACCGGCTGAGTCGAGCAGCGACGGTTTCAGGGTGACGAACACGCGGACTTTGACCATCGAACGAATTCTGGCAGACGACCGTCTTTTCGGTTGGGCGTAACCCGAAGTCCGGGAGACACGTCAAAATAGCGAACGGTCTAAAGACTCACTTCTTTGTGAATTTGGGCCAATACTGGAACTTCAGGAGGACGGACATGAATTTGGCAATGATCGCTGCAGGAGTCGTTTTGGCTCCAGACATGCAGCCGAAGCCCACGGCGCCAGTGCGCCGTGCCGCCGTGAGCCGGGTTTACAGGTGGATCGCCGTGCCAGGTGGATCGATCGTGCCGGTCTCGTTTCCGTTCACGCTCCTCGTCCCGGTGCCGGTGTCCCAAGACGCCTTCGATTCGGCCACGGTCGAGTTCACGATCACCATGGGCCAAGAAGCCTCCGCGAAGAAGGGCGGCTTTTCCAAGGCGTTCGCCGAGAAGTACAAGAGTGTCCTGACGGACAGCTGGTGCGACAAGACGAAGACCGATCCGAAACTCGTCCTCGACCCGGTCATGTCCGGGTTCTGAACCGGGCCCCCTCGCTTGTTCCGGCGGGCAGTAACCTCGCCGCATGCCGAAACGCCTCGTCACCGCCGCCGATCTGTTGACGTTCCAGTTCGTCGGCGACAGCCAGTTGTCGCCTGACGGGTCAGCGGTTTTGTTCTCGAAGCGTCACATCGACGACAAAAACGCCTACGTCACCAACCTCTTCTCTGTGGACGTACGCACGAGGGAGGTCCGTCAGTGGACGCAGGGTACGGGCGGAGCGGGAGCCGGACGCTGGTCTTCAGACGGATCGAGGATCGCCTTTATCGGGGGCCGGGACAAACCCGGCGCACAGATCTACGTCCTCTCGACCGCAGGCGGCGAGGCACGCAAGCTGACGACGCTGCCCGAGGGTTCGATCGGCGCGTTGATGTGGTCGCCGGACGGTCGTTCGATCGCCTTCCTGTTCCGAGAGTCGCATCCTGCCAGGACGGAGGCGGCCAAGAAGGAGCGGACCGAGAAGGGCCAGAGCGACCCACCCTGGGAGATCGACACGCTGTTCTATAAGATGGACGGCGACGGTTATTTCGGCGGTCAGCGGTTCAAACTGTACGTCTGCGACACGGAGACTGGCGAGTACCGCGAGCTCTATGCCAAAGATCCGCTCGGGTTCTATTCCTTCGATTGGCTTCCCGACTCGTCCGGTCTTGTCGTCGCCCACTCGGCGGCGAAAGACCCGCTGCTAGACAAGCCCAACGACCAACTGTTCATCGTGCCCCTTAAGGGTCGGGCGAAAGCCGTATCCTGCAACACCAAGGGGCAAAAGGGCTCGCCCAGAGTTTCGCCCGACGGCAAGACGGTCGCCTACATCGGATCGGACAGGCCAGAAGATCCCTGGGGAGTCCACAATTTGCGGCTCTGGACCTTGCCTCTTGCGGGAGGCGAAGCCCGGTGCCTGACGGCCGGAGACGACGTGTGCCTTGACGTCCTGACGCTTAGCGACACGATGTTAGGGCACACCGCCGACGGCGGGGGGAGCGGCCTGGTCCAATGGTCGCCTGATGGAAAGAGGATCTTCGTCAGTGTCGGCTGGGAAGGATCGGTCGACGTCGGGATCGTCGACGTCAAGAAGGGCGGGATCACGATGGTAACGAAGGGCGAACACGTCGTGATCGGTTGCAACCTCTCCAAGGACGCTTCGACCATGGCCGTGACCTTCGGCGATGCGCTCAAGCTGATGGAGGTCGGGGTGTTGGACACCGCGAAGGGGACGGTCAAACCGCTGACCTCGTTCAATGCGGCCGTACTGGACGGGCTTGAACTCTCCAAACCGAAGTCGGTCCGGATCGCTTCGACGAACGGGGTCAAGGTTCAAGCTTGGGTCATGGCGCCGACGGGCGCGAAGAAGGACAAGGCCGGTCGGTCCGCCGTCGTGCTTGAAATCCATGGCGGGCCGCACGCCCAGTACGGATGGAGTTTCTTCCACGAGTTTCAAGTCTTATGCTCGGAGGGCTATACCGTGGTCTTCAGCAACCCTCGCGGTTCGAAGGGGTACGGGGAGGAGTTCTGTGCCGCGATCCGGGGGGATTGGGGCAACAAGGACTGGGACGACGTGTCCGCGGTCAAGGACTGGATCAAGAAGCAGGCCTGGGCCGATCCGGCCCGGCTCGGAGTCATGGGCGGATCTTATGGGGGCTACATGACGAACTGGGCCGTGTCCCATACGCACGACTTCAAGGCGGCCATTACCGACCGGTGCGTGTTCAACTGGCTCTCGATGGCGGGTAACTCGGACTTCCCGTTGAACAAAGACGGATATTTCGGCGGGCAAGCATGGGGCCCTCTGGACAAGATCGGCAAACTTTGGCAGCAGTCGCCCATCTCCCACTTCGCGTCGGTCAAGACTCCGATGCTCATCATCCATTCGGAGGGCGACTATCGTTGCCATGTCGAGCAGAGCGAACAAGTGTTCTACGTCTTGAAGTCCCTGGGAGTCGAGACGCGGTACGTCCGGTTTCCGGTGTCGACGTCGCACGGTTTGTCCCGCGGAGGGCCGCCCGACTTGCGGATCCACCGGTTGAACGAGATCACGGCCTGGTGGCGCCGCTACCTGGTCAAGTAACGGGGTCGGTCGGGTCCTTCGTGCCGGATCCGGGCGAAGCCCGGCTGGAGCGCGAACTCCTGCCGGGCCGCCTCCCGTCTCTTAGTTCGGCCTCGACCCCGAAACACGTTCAAAGACGAGCGCGATGAGGACGTCCGTAGGAACCTTCATAGCGTGTGCCGGGCGGGATCAGACCCGCCCGGTCTGTTTTTGAAGCTTCTCTTCCGAATGCTGCAAGTCGACGAAGAGGCTCGGGAGTTTGCGTTCGGCCCGTATCTGGCGCGGAGAGGCCCCGAGCGTGTCCCTGATGAGCTTGCCGAAGTTCGAGAGTTCGGGCACGCCACACCGCACCGCGATGGACTTGATCGGTTCGGTCGTCGATGTCAGGAGTCGGCAAGCGAGATTGACGCGTTCGAGCCGGATGTACTCTTGGACGGTCGTCCCGTGCTCTTGTCGGAACAGCCGGTTCAATTGGCTTTGAGAAAGCTGGACTTCGCGGGCGAGGTCGGCGACACGGATGCTCCGAGAGATCCGCTCGTGGATCAGACCCTCGACCCGTTCGACATAGACGCTTCGGCGGACGTTCTGGGGACCCTCCGCGATGCTCCAAAGGACTTGCCACACGAGCGAGACCTGGCTGACGCGGCTGAACGGCAGGCGGTCGATGACCCGGAGCCAGTCCTGGATCAGCCACGTCATCCGATCGCCGATCTCTTTGCATTGGGGCACGGCGACTTCCTCCTCTTTGGAGTCGTCCGGTTGGAACCAACAGTACAGTTGCTGGTACGGCTCGGGGCCTGACCGTACGATCTGGCACCGGGCCCGCGGCGGGAACACGAGGACGGTCGACGGCTCGAAGGGGACCTCGAACCCGTTACACGTCACCAGTCCGCCGAACGTCGTGGCGACGATTTGCCACTTGTCGGCCGGCTGGTGCCAAGACAGCACCGTCTCTGCGGTCGAATAACTACCAATTCCGAGGATAGCGGGGGCTGATTTCAGGCTGATTCGAAAGAATTGGGCCATCTATCGTCCCCGATTAGGTCTTTTACGTCGAATCTTTTGAGCCTGAAAACAGTTCAAATGCGTAATATGGATCACTGAAGGCGATTGTACACCACTCTCATCAGGCGAGTTTATGGAAAAATTTGGTCTAACACACGGCCGGAAATCTTGGCCCGCCCTTCGGGGCACCGAGGCGATCCGGCGGACGGCCTTCACGGGCCGGATGGAGAGGAGGACGCGAGTCGTCCAGGAAAAGTCAGATCGTTGGGCGGCCCTGCTATCGGCCGCCCCTTTTTTTCTTGTCCCTGGCGTTCGGCTGCCATGTAGAATCCAACCGTGTCCGAAACCGTGAAGCTCTATGGGCTGAACAAGCTGAGGGAGACGTTGGTCGTGGCCGAAAGTACGAGGCGGTCCATGCAGTCGAACCGGGGCAAGGACACCAAGCCCGAACTGGCTCTTCGTAGGGCCTTGTGGGCGGCGGGCCTCCGTGGCTATCGTAAGAACGTACGGAAGTGGCCAGGGACACCGGACGTCGTGTACGGAAGGGCGAAGGTCGCGGTCTTCGTACACGGGTGTTTCTGGCACGGGCACGGTTGCGCCAAGGCCAGTATCCCGCGTTCGAACCGGACGTTTTGGACGGCGAAGATCGAGAGGAACCAAAGTCGGTTCCTTGAGCAGGTCTCGTCCCTCGAAGCCGAGGGCTTTCGTGTCCTCACGGTCTGGGAATGTGAGCTGAAAACCGGCGTGGAAGAGGTCGTCACCCGCATTGGAAGGCTCCTCTCGGAGCAATCTTGAGCACGGCTGAGTGGTGGGACGAGGCGCGCCGGGTCGCTGAGGACTCGGCGGAACGGGTCCGGACTCTTGGCCGGGCGAAGGTCGACCCGACCGAAGCCGCAGCGTTTGTCCACCGTTTCCTTCTACGGGCCGGATTGATCATCGCCTTGGAACCCCAGCGCTGGCTTCGCGAGCCGACAGGCCGGCCGTATTGGGCGTCGCTGTGCGAGGCGCCGGACGTGCCTTACCGCTTCGACCAACGGCTGTCCCTTCTCTTCTTCTCCGGGTTAGGCCAGCCGTCGCGCCGGGCGCGCCAGCTTGTCCGGTCACAGATCGGGGACGTCCCCTACCTTGGGACAGGCCTTTTCGACCCGGACACGTTCGAGTCCGACCAGACAGAGGGCGGGGCCCCTGCCATGATTCCGGAGCCGGTCGTCGAATGGATCCGCAGCGATGGTGCGGCACGGCTGGCGACCGCTTCCCTCGCCGGGCTCGCGACAGGATCCGAATGTTGGGACTCTTCGGAACATGTCCACGACCCCGAATGTGGACGCGGCGACCGGTTGGCCGAAGCTGCGCTCCGGATCGCGTCTGCCTCGAACGGAGACGACAGGCTCCTTGTCGCACGTTTGGACGGTTCTTTGAGCGGATTGGACAGCGACGTCTTGAACGTCCAAACGGCCCGGTTCCGGATCGCCCTGATCGGTCTGGCTTCGCAGAGCGGTCCTGAGCCGGTCCCGCTCCTCGACCTTCGACGAACGGTCCGGGTCGGTGTCGCAGCTAAGTCGGGCGTCTCCGCACTGGTCGAAGGGGCGAGGGTCGAGTTCAAGGCCGCTTTTGACTGGAATCCGGCCAAGGGGCAGCGCAGCGGCGACTTGCAGGCAGGCGTCCTTCGGACGATCGCCGCATTCCTGAACACAGAAGGGGGCTCGCTTTATATCGGAGTCAGCGACGATGGAACCGTAACCGGAATCGAAGAAGAACTGGCGACATTGAGCGACGCCGATCCGCGGGATGTCTTCGAGGGCCGGATCCGAGAGGCCCTGAAGAACCATGTCGAACCGCTCCCGCTTCACCTTGTAGAGCTGAGATTCATTAAGGAACAGTCGAAAGAAGTTATACGTATCGACGTGTTGCCAAGTCCTGGAATCACGTACTTTGTCCGTAAGGGCCCCGATGGTCGACTCCAGGAAGACGTCTGCGTCCGCGACGGTAACCGAACGTTAAGCCTCTCGGGCCGCGCACGGGACCAGTTCGTCGTCCGTAAGTCGGGTGGGTAGCGGCCTTGTAGCCTTCGGGTAAACCCCTCGCCATGAGGCGCTTCTTATTGGCGGGACTGGTCGCCGTATCCGCCGTGGCTTGGGCCGACACGACCGTCACCTTCATCCATACCAACGACCTTCACGCACATGTCGAACCTGTGAAGGTGAAGGGACAGGATCTGGGAGGGTATGCCCGGCAAGCCACCGTCATCAAGCGCCTGAAGGCGTCCGCAGTGAACCCGCTCGTCCTCAACGGCGGCGACACGTTCCAAGGGACGCTCTATTTCAACGTTTACAAAGGAATGGCCGACGCCGCGTTCATGAACGCGGTCGGGTATCAGGCGATGGCGGTGGGCAACCACGAATTCGATCTCGGTCCCTCGGCCCTAGCGGACTTCGCCCGCGCCGTCGACTTCCCGATCCTCGCGGCCAACCTCGATCTTGAAAACGAACCCGCGCTGAAAGGTCTCATCAAGGCGTCGACGGTCTTAGAGGCCGGCGGGGTCAAGGTCGGTATCGTCGGCGCCGTAACGCCCGAGCTTCCCCAGATTTCGAACATCGGCGATAACGTCCGTCTCAAGCCGCTCGTCGAAAGCGTCCAAGCCGAGGTCGACGCCTTGTCGTCACAAGGGATCGACAAGATCGTCCTCGTCAGTCATTGTGGGTACGGTCTTGAAAAGCAGGTCGCGACCAAGTTGCGAGGCGTCGACATGGTCGTGGGTGGGCACACGCACACCTTTCTGGGCGACACGAAGCTACCAGGCGACTTGCGGAGCGGCGGCCCTTACCCCACCGTCGTCAAAGGAGCCGACGGCGCAACGGTCCTGGTCGTCCAGTCGTGGGAATGGGGGAAGGTCGTCGGGCACATCGTGGTGACCTTCGACGACGGTGGCAAGGTGAAAGCGTGGTCGAAGGACCAACCGACGGCCGTGACGTCCGATGTCCCTGAGGATCCATTGGTCCGCTCGATGGTCGCGGCCCTAAGGAAGCCCATTGAAGAACTGATGACCAAGGACGTGGGCCGGACCAAGGCCGACGTCCCCAAAAGCGGCCCGGGCGCACAAGGGGTCATGGCCGACATGATCACGGACGCGATGTTAGAAGCCACGGTGAAGCAAGGGTCGGTCGTGGCCCTCATGAACGAGGGTGGGATCCGGTCGGCGCTGAACGCGGGGCGTATCACGTACGGCGACGCGATCTCCGTCCAACCCTTCAACAACACGCTGACCATCGTCGACTTGACGGGCCAGGAACTGAAGGAAGCACTGGAGTCGGGAGTCCTCTTCGTTTCCGCTGGAACGAGCTTCACGGTCCGGAGCGGCAAAGTGTCGGACCTGGTCGTCGCCGGCCGTCCTGTCGAACTGGAGAAGACCTATCGCTGCACGTTCAATTCCTTCGTGGCCAAGGGAGGCGACGGCCTCGAGGTCGTCAAGAACGCCAAGGGGTATCGGTACGACACCGGGCTTCTCGACATTGACGCCTTGCTCGACTATCTCAAGTCCAAGGGAGAGATCGACCTCAAGCCGCAGAACCGGATCCGTCGGGGATGAGGGCGTCATAATCGCCGACAGAGGATCGAATTGAACCTGATCGCATTGGCCGTTTCGCTGTTCGTCTCGCAGACGGCCGATCCCTGGGACCGGGCCGAACGTGCCCTGGCCTCGTCCCACGGCGTTTCGGCGTTGATGACCGTGACCATCGGTGGTGAACAGGCTTCAGGACGGTTACAGCTTCGGTCACCGGACCTCGTCCGATTGCGATTGACAGGCCCGACTGTGGACATGGAGTATCGACAGAGTCCGCGGGCTTCGATCTACATCGACCATCGCTCGCGCAGCTATCAGTGGTGGCCTTGGTACCCGGAAGCGATGCCCCCTCCGACCACGCCGCAAATGCTCCAGGTCGCCTTTCCGCAAGTCTTGATGCAAGGCAGCTTGAAGTCGTTCGGTCCGAAATCCGGTTGGAAAACGCTCGCCCGGGAAAAGGTCGGCAACGTGGATGCGGACGTCATCTCCGTCGGGCCGCCCGGCGGAAGCGGGACGAAGCTATGGATCGACGACTCCGGCCACATCTTGCGTCAGGTGATGTCGTTCCAGCAGCAGAGCGGACCGTTGACGATCGTGAGCGAGTTCCAAGGGGCGGCTTACGAAGCGTTGCCCGACAGTGTCTTCGGCATCGAACTGCCGGTCGGATACGAACCTGAGGCGACGCCGCGTTTGAACGACACGGCGGTCGTGGGCCAACGTGTCAAACTGACGACAGGGTTGCGCCTTCCCGAAGAGGCACCAGAGGATTTGAGTGGGCTCGGCGCGGTCGCACCGGTGATGGTCGTGGTCACCTCGGACGACCTTGAACCTAGTCCCGATGCCGAGACTTGGCCGACCTTGGCGGCAGCGGCCAAGAAGAAGGGCCTGGCCTTCGTACAGGTATGGGTCGGATCGAAGCCCGTGTTCAAGAAGACGCCGTGGTCGCAGTATTGGGACAAGGACGGGACGTTGGAAGTCCGGTTAGGGCCGACCGAAACGCCCTACGTCTATGTGATCGAGAAAGGAACGGTCGTCTCAGGATGGCAAGGGAAGATCGGCAAACGGTCGGCCGAGGTCGAGCGCGCCTTGTTCGCGCCGTATTCGAAGAAAGACGACTAGTCCGAAAGGACACGTTCCGCAAGGATCAGGGCGACAAAGTCGTCGACGGGTTCCGGCGGCGTCTGTAGCGTCGACGGGAGCAGCTTTCTCCAACCCCGACGGGGGTTGTGTTCCCAGTAGCGTTCCCTCGCCTTGAGGGTCGTGTCCCGTTCGTCGACGACCAGGATCCCGACGCTGGGCAGGCTCTCCCGGATTCCTGCGACGATATCCTTCGACCTCGTCCCAGAGCCGACGATCACCATCGAAAAGGCGTGCTCTCGGACGGCTTCCAAGACGCGGTCCTTGAGTTGTCCTGTGGGGACGACCGCACGCCACAGCAGATCGAGCCTTCCGGCGACCGACCGATGGACCACGGCCATGCCGCACTTGCTGCTCCCCGGGTCGACCGCCAACACCGTCCGTTCTCCGAGAGCCGTCATCGCAACCGGAATTCTAGCTTGAGACGGTCGGCGGCTCGCGTTTCTTGCGAGGCCAGGAACTGGACGCGGATGACCCTGTTGACCGCTTTGATCTCCCGGACGAGGGCCAGGGTCGCGTCGGACTCGAACGTTCCCAACGGGAGCGACGTGCCGACGGCCGGGATCATGCCGTCGCGGACGGCTTTTGCCGCGATGTTCGCGTTCAAGAATTCGGTCAACGCCTTGACGATCTGCTCTTCCGACTTCTGACCGTCGAACCGGGTTTCGATGACGACTTGACCGGACCGATAGACGATCGGATTGTTCTTGACCGTCAACTGGATCAAGACGGGCTCGCCTAAGAACGCATTGAACCAGGAGTTGGCCAAGATGACTTGGTTCCTGTCCTTCCCCGCCAGTTCCGCCGTCTTATCGTCGATCTTTTCCTTGTCCGTCCTGGGTTTTCCACCGGGCCCGATGACGTCGCCAAGCACGGCCGCAGGGCCGCCCCGGGTCGTCGGCTCCGCGCCTCGCTGAAGCGCGGTGTCGGAGGCGTCCTTGAGTATCGCGATCACGTAGTTTCGGGCTTCGGCCAAAGTCAAGCGCCCGCCGACTTGGATACGGGCAAGTTCGTCGCCCCTGTCGAAGATCAGGCGCTGCGTCCGTGGGATGAAGGCTGTCCGGCGGACGAGTTCTTCCGCGCTGGTCTTGACCGATTGGAGCTCGGCGCGGGCTTGCTCGAGATCGGCCTTGGCTTGTTCATAGTTCCCTTGGACTTCTTTCAAGTCTCCCCGGACGAGGTCGAGTTGCGACTTTGACGTGTTGAAGTCGGACTGCAACGTCTCGAGGTCCTTCTTCAGTTCGTTCCGGTCCTTTTCAAGCCGCTTTAGTTCTGTGTTCTGGCGGAGGACCTCCTGGTCGAGCCGCAGGTTCTCCCGCTTGATCTCGTTCAGTTCGTTAACGGCGTAGCTTCGCCGGGCGTCGACGCTCCTGTACTCGGCACGGACGCGGTCGAACTCGTGTTTGAGGGACGACAGGCTCCGTCGCACGTTCGAAAGGTCGGTGCGGACGCGCTTGGCCTGCTCGGTGAGGGCGGTCGAGGCCTTTTTCAGTTCGGCGATGTTGAGTTGCGACTTGCGGAGCTTGGCTTGTTCGGCTTTGACCCGGCCTTGCTCGACCTTGACTTCGCTCCGAGTCTTCTCGAGTTCGACTTCCGATTGGCGGACCGAGTCGTCTGCGGTTTCGAGCTTCTTGTTCAGCGCGACGAGCTGGCTCCTCATCCGGTCGCCTTCGAGGATCATGACCCGGACGGGGGTTGAAAAGAGGATCAGCAGTCCGATCGTGACCAAGGACGCGATCATGCCGAACAGGGCCGTGAACAGCGCGGCAGTGTGCCGCGGTCGGAGCCGACCGATGGTCTTCCGTTTCTTGCCGAAGTGCCGACCGATCAGGTCTCCCCAGTAGGCGAGGAGTCCGCTGAGGACGACGACGACCGCGATGAAGAACAGGCCGGTCGGGCTCATGTCACGTGTTGCGGCGATGGACCAGATAGCCCGCCAACGTGAGTCCGATCACGATGGGCAGGAAGCTGGCCGCAAACGCGGGGACGCGCCCTCCTTGCGCGGATATCGACATGACGTTCGCCAAAACCAGGTAGGCCAAGATGATGATGACAGCCTGCCAGAAGCCCGCCGAGGCCGGGACCCTGTGCGACCGGATCCCTAACGGCGCGCCGACCAGGCTGAAGACCAAGGCAGCCAGCGGAAGGGCGATCTTGTTCCAGTATCCGAATTCAAGGTTCGCGATCTGTGAACGCAGACCTGCGGTCATGTCCGGGCTCTTTCGGAGCTTTTCGATCTGACGGCCCATCTCCTTCATCGGGAGGGCGTCGAGGTCGCGAAGGGCCTTGGCCAGGAGCTCTTCCGGGGTCGCATCGAGATCGGGCATTTCCGTCGGTTGAGCGCTCCCGAACTTCACCAGCGACTTGGCGTCCGCGGACGTCATGCTCCCGCCGCCACGGACGACCCACCGCTTTTCGCTCGTGTACTCCAACTCTTCTACGAAAATGTAGTACGTCGGGAGTTGGTCGGATCCGTAAACGGTCACGATGACGCGGCTCAACGTCCGCTTCGAGAAATCAAAGTCTGCGGCCCAGAACGACGCGACGAGCTTGCCGTCCTTGTAGACCGCTTGCGACATCTCTTGTGCCGTCTTGCCTTTCAAATCCGCTTCGAACCGCTTTTTCAACCCGACGGCTTCTTGCGTGGTCAGAGGCACGACTTGCTCGTTCGTGCAGAACGTGAGGAACGAGACCGCCAGTCCGAAGGCGGCGACAGGCCACATGATCCTTCCGACGCTGACCCCTGCCGCCTTCAAGGCGACGATCTCGCTGTCCCCGCTCAATCGACCGAAGGACAGAAGGCCGGAAAGCAAGACGGCCATCGGGAAGGTCTTCACCATGATGCCCGGCATGAGCAAGGCCGTCAATTGCCCGACGAGCAAGGGGTTGATGCCGTCCGTGATGTAACGGGTCAGTTCGAACAAGAACGACCCCGCCATGATCAGGACGGTGAAGATGGCGACTCCAAAAGCCCACGGGCCGATCATTTCCGAGAGGATCAAGCGGTCCAGCCGCTTCATTCGCCGACCCCGTTCTGACCCCGGACGCCTTCGCCAAGATAGTATTTGCGGACGTGGGGGTCGTTACGGATCGCCCTCTCGTCTCCCTCGGCCTGGATCTTTCCGTCGATGAGGATATGGTTGTAGTCAGTGATCGAAAGGGTCGCCTCGACGTTGTGGTCCGTGATCAAGATGCCGATGCCCTGCTTGCTGAGGCGGCGGATGATGACTTGGAGCTCTTCGATCGTGACGGGATCGATGCCCGTGAACGGCTCGTCGAGCAGGATGAACTTCGGGTCGGTCGCCAGCGCCCGGGCGATTTCGACCCTCCGCCTTTCGCCTCCTGAAAGGACCCCGCCTTGACTCTTCACGACGTGCGTCATGTGCAGGTCCTCCGTGAGTTGGCGGACGCGCTCCTCCGCCGCTTTCCGAGGTGTACCGTGCATCTCCATGACGAGCTTCAGGTTGTCCTCGACGCTGAGCCTTCGGAAGACGCTGGACTCCTGGGCGAGATAGCCGACTCCGGCGCGGGCCCGCTTGAACATCGGCCATGACGTGACCGTCGTCCCGTCGAACTTCACTTCGCCTTGGTTCGGTCGGACCAGGCCCGTGATCATATAGAACGTGGTCGTCTTCCCGGCCCCGTTCGGACCGAGAAGCCCGACGACTTGGCCCTGCTCGATGGCGAACGAGACGCCGTCGACGACCCGGCGGCCCTTATAGGCTTTCACCAACCCTTCCGCCCGGATGATCATTGGCCGTCCTTGTCCCGAAGGCTGCCGGAACCGGAGCCTTTGGTCCGGACTTTGACGACTTCGAAGTCTTTGTCCAATGTGACCGAAGCTTGTGCGACGTCGAAGTCGAGGATCGTCCCGATCTTGTCCGGCTCCGTCTTATCGCTCGTCAGATGGACGTTCCCGGTCAGAGTGAGCACCTTGTTATCGCCTTCGGACCGGGCGTCGAGAGTGTTGCCGGTGAGCGTATAGAGGACGATCTTGCCTTTGCCGTCCCTTTCGTCCACCGTGATCGTCACGGGGCCGGAAACGTCGGCCGAGATCAATGGGTTCTCGTTCTTTTCCGCAAGAGAGCGCAGGACGAACGTACCTTTTGAGCCCCGCATGACCATCGTCCGCTTTCCGTAGTCCCCGCTCCGTGTGTTCGTGAACAGGATCGCCGTCGGCACTTTGACCGTGGCCGTGTTGCCGTCGTCGACCAAGTCGACCGAGGCGCTCTCGAATCGGGACGTTCCGGCGTTGTCGGACACGGTCAAGACCACGTTCCCCTTCATGTGCCCGGACTTCAAGTGCATGTCGCCGTCCTTGCCGCGGTTGATCAGACCGGTCATGTCCCGGCACGAGAACTCGAGGTTCTGATCCTTGGAAAACCCTCGGACGGGGTTGCCCGAGACTTCGAACGTCATGGACGTTTTGTCCGGGAAGGTGGTCGACGACTCCACGAACCACATGGCGAACCGCATGCGCTTGTCCGACAGTTGCGGGCCTTGTTGTCGGGCGACCGATCCCACAGCGGCGAGGACGAAGGCAAGGGCGATGGTTCGTTTCATTGGAATTTGGCCGGAGTGGCGATCTTCTTCAGGTCGGGCGTCGCCCAGATTTCAGGCAATGGCCCCAAGACCATGCCTGCCGAGGTTACCGTGACGTCGCCTTTAGCCACGAACCGCCCCAAATCTTGATCGTAAACGAGCGCTTTGGCCGCCAACGTCAAGCCTCGGACTTCGTCCGTGACGTTCACCTGGCCGTCCAAAGTCAAGACGCCCTTCTTCCGATCGACGGAACCGTGCGAGCCTTTGAACCGACTGACGACCTTTCCGGCCCTGACGACGTTTCCGGACACGCCCGCGAGCGTCCCGCTCGCGACGCCGTCCCGTTCGAACGAGATGTCGGACGTTTCCGAAAGCACGACGAACGATGTGCCCTGTTCGGCTCCGTTGACCGTGATCTCCGTCCCTTTTGCCGTCACGTCTTTGATCGGGGGCGCCTGTGAGTCAGGCTCGCTCGATCCTTCAGGACGGTTGCTCACTTTCGTCCCCGCCGGAGCTCCGCACGACACCATGAACGTCGCCAGGATCAGGGTCATGAGGAGAGCGGGACGTGAGATAAGGACTCCCTCCTTGCGAAGCGGCCCGTGTGCTGTCCGGCCAGTTGTCCACAAGCCGCCGCGATGTCGTGGCCCCTTTCGACCCGCTCGGTCACGTTGACGCCCCGCGATTCGAGCCCCTTTCGGAACGCGGCGATCCTCTCCCTAGACGGCCGGGCGAACCCGTTTCCGGTATCGACCCAATTGAACGGTATGAGGTTGACGACGCTCGGCATCCCTTTGACCAGACGTGCGAGCGCTTCGGCCTGTTCGGGCGAGTCGTTGACGTCCTGGATCAAGAGGTACTCGAAGGTGGCCTTTCGGCCCGTGGCCCTCTGGACCTGGCGCATGGCATCGACGACCTCGGCGACGGGCCACTTATGGTTGACGGGCATCAACCGGCTGCGGACTTCGTCAAACGGCGAATGGAGCGACAGCGCCAGGTGGACCGGTAGCGCGAGTCTGGCCAGTTCCAGGATCTGAGGCACGATCCCGACCGTCGAGACCGTCATGTGCCGATAGCTCAGACCCACTTCTTCGTGAAGAACCGTCAATGCACGGAGCACGTTCGGCAGATTGAGAAGCGGTTCGCCCATCCCCATGAGGACGACATGGCTGATCCTTCGCGGACTTAACCTCTGAAGCATCAGGTACTGCCCCACGATCTCTCCGGCCGTGAGGTTGCGGTCGAATCCGCCGAGGCCGGTCGCACAGAACGAACAGCCCATCGGGCATCCGACCTGGCTGCTCAGACAACAGGAAACGCGGTCTTCGTACGGAAGGTGGACGCACTCGTACACTTGGCCGTCGCCGTTATGGACGAGGAGCTTGTCGACGTCGTCGCTCGAGTGCCGGTGGGAGACCGTGGTGAGTCCATCGACGTCGTACGATTCGTCTAAGAGGGCCCGGAACGGCGCGGGCAGGTCGCCCATCGTCGAGAATGTGGGCGCCGCCTTCCCATAGATCCACTTTGCCAACTGGCGGCCGCGGAAGGGCCTTTCGCCAAGGCTTTCGGCCAAGGCTTCCAGTTCCGAGGTGGACATCCCCACCAGGGTCGGGCGGGGCGTGGACACCCTCGGATTCTACCGGAGGGCCAAGTCCTGCTCCGGACTGCCGTCAGGTTCGACGGCTTCAGCCCTTCGGCTTGGTCTCGACTTTGATCGTCCGGTTCTCCGTCCGGACGTACGTCAGGCCGGCCGCCTTGGTCACGACGTCCATCGCGTACTTGAACGACGTGCCGATCAGGAAGGCGTCCACCTTATAAGCAGGGACTTTCGGGTCGACCTCGATCGTGATCCCGGCTTGCTTGCCGAACTCGGCGAAAACGTCTCTGATGTCGGCCTTCGAAAGCTTCGTGGTCACCCGCTTCTGGAGGTCCTTTTCGTCCAAGCGGCCGAGCGGTTTCGGAGAAGCCTGGACCGTCTTCTCGGGCGTCACCGAAACAGGGGGCGCGATCCGGGTCAAGAAGTACACGCCGTTATTGACCTCGAACTTCAGATTGGCCGCATGGCACACGATTTCGAGCGCTTCGTCGAACGGCACGCCCGAGAGGGCCAAATAAAGGGACGTCCGCACGTTCTGATCCAGAACGAAGCTCTTCTTCGACTGGTTGAACAGGTCGAACAAGACTTCTCGCACGTCGCGACCTTTCGCCGCGATCGTCACCAGACCCGTGTCCTGTGAGATCTCGACGTCAGACGGGGTTCCTGAAGCTTTGTCTTGGCTCCAGACCGCCGGAGCAAGGGCGAGGGCGCAGACCAGTAGCAGAGGTTTCATGATGGTTCTCGGTTAGGGTTGGTAGATGCGGACGACGTTGCGGGGTGCTTTTCGATTGACCTTTCGGGCCCTCGGTTTCGAGACATGAGCCGAGGCCTTGCCGGACGACGAGCGGGGTGCGGTGACTTTCGGTCTGGCGGCCGTCGACCGGGTGGTCGGCTTGTCCGCCGGCCGGCCGGTCGCTTTCGTGGCGGGCTTCTTAAGGGGCGCGGCAGAGTCCGCGATCAGGAGGTCGCCCCCGACTTTGTCGAGTTCGTGGGTGACGGTCTCCTTATGCGGTTTCCCCGACGCGTTGTTCCCTGACGACGCGACTTCAGCATTCGGGTCCGGAGTCGTTCCTTCCGGGCCAGTGGCATGGGGCGCGTCCTCGTGTCGAGGCTCTTCGCCTCTCAAATCTGGTGACAGCGGCGGTGGTCCCGTTGCGAGACCGTGGCCGGTATCTTCGTGGCCCGACGTTTCGTCCTTGACGGCGGTGTGTTCCACCGTGGCCTCAGATTGAGTCGAGTCGCCGGCGGCAGGCTTCTCGGTGATGACGCTGCTCGCCCTGGCGCCGAAAAACGCCGACGGCTGTCTCATGAAGGTGCTCATCGTGACGAGCACGGCCGCAAGACTCAAGGAGAGGACGAGGTTCTTCGGCGTCTTGAACGCGTCGAAGAGGGACGTAGGATAGGGGGCTTTGCCCGGCACCGACACAAGTCCAGGAACGGTGTGGGCCTGAGGCGGCTCGCCCACGATCTTGGCTTTGAGGCGTTCGACCAGTCCCCGCTTCTCTTTGGCGACGACGACGGCCTGTGCGATCTCGGCGGGTGCACCGCCTAAGGCTTCCCGCTGTTTGTTCGCTTCAGCCTTGCACTCAGAACACGCCTTGAGATGGCGCTCCATCTGGTCGAGAAGCTCATCAGGAAAGTCGACGCCCGCCAAATAGCGCTTCATCTGCGCTTGGATCAGCTGGCATTCGATGCTTTGGACCGACATCCTTGACACTCCTTGTGAGGTTTTTCCCGTTGGGCCGAGCGGGGCCCAGTAGGATTGTCGGTCGTCGTCGTCGGTTCTTTAGCCCGGCCCGAGCCGTTCACCGAGAACGGCGCTCACACGTTGGCCGTTCCGGTAGAGCAGGAGCTCGAGCGGGACGTCGCCGTCTGTTTGGACCGCCCGGGAAACGGCAGCGACGTCGAGGCCCGCTCCCCGCTGTTTCACAGCGACCACCCTGGCACCCGTCGATCGGAGCGCGGTCTTGACGGCGGCGGCACGCCAGGCTCCGTGCCACCTGACTTCGAAGCGGGAACGGAGCCACGCGCTCTCGATCGCCTTTTCCGAGGTCAAGTACCCGTTCGAATCGCCTAGTCCGTCGAGACCGAGACAGCCCAAGCCATGGGCGCGGATAAGGGCGGGGTCAGATTCGAAGACGAACCTCGAAGGCTCGGAGGCCGTGCTCCGCAAGGTCAGCTCACCCGGCGACCACGAACCGCTCTCCACCTGGACGGCCCAAACCCCGGCCACGTGCTCTCCTTGAAAACCGCCGAAGTGGACGAGGGCTTCCTTACATTCGGACGCGTGGGACACGAACCATCGGTCCGGGCTGAGCGAGTCGAGGTCTTTGTCGGAAAGGAGCGGGGTCAGCTTGACTCTGGCCGCCCTTAGCGTGCGGAGCTTCTCGGCGAGGACGTCGAGACGCGGCGAAAACCGGGCTGGATCGAACGTGCGTTCGCCGCCCTGACGCCTTGCGGGATCGGCGAACGCCAGATCGAAGTCCCAAGTTGCTTCGAGACAGTCCTCGACCCGGACTTCCGCGTCCTGGCCAGAGACAGCCAGGTTGTGCCTCGCCATGGCGGCCCGTTCGGCGTCGGTCTCGTAGCCGATCGCGGTCCGGCCTTGGCTCAGGGCGATCAAGTCGCCGCCGATGCCTGTGGTCAGGTCGACGACCTTCCCTTCGGGAAAACCGAGGATGTGGACGGCGGCCGAGACCTCTTCGTGAGTCGCCATCTCGAGGGATTCGCGGTCGAAGAGCATCTGCCCGGCAAGAGCGAATTTGGACCGTGCTCTCGACCGTAGCTCCCATTGGAGGAACGCCCATCTTGCCGCCTCGTCCCCGACCGACGCGGCAAGGCGTCCGATCTCTTTCGGAACGGGCTTGCGGTCTTTGGCCAGCTCCAGGGCTTGGATCCGGACCGGATCGAGAACCGTCCCAGTCCCCGTCACGACGTTATCCCAGTCGGTCGGGGTTCAATCCTTCGAGCTCGGGTAAGACGAAGACGCCGTCCTTACGGATCAAACGGTCGTCGAACCAGATTTCGCCCCCACCGTAGTCGGGCCGCTGGATGAGGACCGTGTCCCAGTGGATCGCGCTCTTGTTCCCGTTGCCGCCCGGAGGCGGATACGCGTTTCCGGGCGTAAAGTGGAAGCTGCCCGCGATCTTTTCGTCGAACAGGGTGTCCTTCATCGGGTGAAGGATGTAGGGGTTGAACCCGATGGCGAACTCGCCGATATATCGGGCGCCCTCGTCCGTGTCGAGGATTTGGTTGACTTTGTCGGTCAAGGCGCCGGCCGAAGCCTCGACGATCTTGCCCGCCTTGAAGGCGTAGCGGATGTCCTTGAACTCGGTCCCTTGATAGAGGCTGACGGTGTTGAACTGGATCGTGCCTTCGACAGACTCTTTGACGGGGCACGAGAAGCACTCGCCGTCGGGGATGTTGCGCAATCCGACACACGGCTTGCTCCCGATGTCCTTGATGCTGAACCGTAGGTCAGTCCCCGGTCCCTTGATGTGGACGCGGTCGGTCGCGTTCATCAGGTCCTCGAGGGGACGGCACGCCGCCTCCATCTTCTTGTAGTCCATCGTGCAGACACGGAAGTAGAAGTCTTCGAAGGCCTGAGTCGACATCGCGGCCTGTTGCGCCATGCTGGGACTGGGCCATCGCAAGGCCACCCACTTCGTGTTCGGTACGCGCCGTTCGAAGACCACCGGCGTTGCGTAAACGCGTTGCCAGAGGGCGACGTTTTCGCTCGGGACGTCCACAGTGTTGCTGACGTTGTGCCCTCCACGGATGGCGATGTAGGCCGTCATGCGGTCCATTTCGTAGGCTTCGACGTCGGCGATCAAAGCCGCGTTGGCCTCGTCCATATCGAGCATCGCTTGACGGCGGACGGTCTCGTTCTCCAACCGTACGACGACTTGTGCGCCCCTTGACCGTGCGACCTTGACCACTTCGGCCACGGCCTCGAAAGGAACGTCGGAGGCGTGGACGAGCACACGGTCCTCGGGGGTCAGGCGCGTCGAATGGTCGCACAGGAGCTCGGCGAGCCGCGAGACACGTGGATCGAGCATTCCGGAAGGTTACCGTCCGCTCGGTCGGGCCCGCAGACGGGTCAAGGCCCGGGGCTTAGCCCCGGGCCGTCCGGCCTTAGCTGCCTCGTGACGAGATGAAGCGCTGGCCGTAGAACACGAACGGGAAGTCTTGGCCGGACAACCCGTCTTGAACGGAGTACCAGCCCGCCCCCCCGTTGTTCGACTGGAGCGCGTTGGCTCCGTAGGTCGTCTTGTACCCAGGATTAGCCAGGTACGGCGTCCAGGGGCCGGAGAAAGGCCAGGTTCCGGTCGCCGACCAGACCAGGTAATAGTCGCCCGGCGTCAGGACAGTGTCGAACTGGACGTCCACTTGCTGAAGCCACCGGATGTCGAGCGGCTGACCGTTGTGGATGCGGAACATGTCCGACATCTTCGCCCTAAGGAAGCTGCCGGTGCTTACGAGGGCACCGACCCCGCCTGCGGCCGTCTTCTTCCGGATCTCGAACAGTCCGCCTTTCACAGTCGGGACGACGGCGTTGGTCTGGTACATCCAAAGGGTCGCACCTGTGACCTGCCACTTGGTGTTCGAGACCGTGAAGTCGTCGGCCAACCGGTCGTTACCCCCGTTCCAGTTCGCAGAGCGGAAACCGCAGACGGTGCAACCCTTCTGCACTTCGCTCCAGAACCCACCGAGCGAACGGGTGCCGGTCTTGAGGCCTTCTTGACCGACGTCGTTCGCTTCAGCGTTGTTGTAGACGATTTGACCTTGAGTGAAGCCGTTCGCGCAGGCGCAAACGGCCAGAGAAATCATGATCGCTTTCATTCTTCAAACTCCGCCGGGAAAACCCGGCTGCAAAAAAACCAGTCCTCAAGACGAGGGCAGGTACTCAATATTCTGGTGATCTGGTCACCGAAAGTTCGTGCCTAAGCTCGAATTTCAGGTATTAATGCGGGACTTTTTGGGAAACTTTTGGAGGAATGTCGGCGTCTACACACTCTTATCTTAGTTTGGGCCACGTTTCTATATGAAAAGGTCGGGGCATCCTTAGGAAGGACGCTCCGACCTGAATCGGGCGGGTTATAGGCTCACTTTCGGCGCTTACGGGCCAAAGCCACGGTGCCGGCTCCAAGCGCGAGCATCGAGAACGGTTCGGGAACCACGTTGAACTGCATGCCGAAGTTCGCCGCGGGGTTTCCGCCGAAGGGCGAATTGAAGACCGTGCCCGCAGGATTGTTGCTCAGGAAGGAGCCCGGTGTGCTGCTCACGAACATCTTGTCCGCGCTCGTTCCGACCGTAGGAGGCCCGTAAAGGCCCATGCCCAGCTTATCGAGTTGGGCAGCCGTCGTACCCGACGCGCCGCTGTTGTCGAAGAAGAACCCGACCCAGAGGTTGGCGGACGGCAGGACGATGTTGTTGGCGGTCAGGTCGGCAGAGTACAACGTCACGCCGGTGCCGATCGACGTTGCAGCGAACGTGACGCCGCCAAGGGCCGTTCCCGGACCGCCGCCCGTTCCGTCCGTCTGGAAGAACCGGAGCCGCATGCGGGCGGTCGTGGCCGACGTGTTCAGGTTCGCGATGGCGAACTTGATCGCGCCGAGCTGACCGCTTCCCGTCATGTTCAGGTCGTCGAGGACGATGTTCGTCGTCAAGACGCCGCTGACCGACGTGGTGCCTCCCGCGGCGAAAGCGGAAGACATGAACGACGTCGTGTTGTCGTAGACCAGTTGGGCGTTCGCCCCTACGCTTATGGCGACCGACGCCAAGATTAAGACCTTCTTCATTGTTGTCATGACCCTCAAGCCTCAGGAGTTCGATCCCTCGAGGCCAAGACAAAATGATATAGCAGGCGTCTAGCAAACCAGACGGTCGGCGGGCCAAGAGCGTGCAAAGGGAGGAGAATCCGGCAGACTTGCTTGGGTCTGGTCGGGACTTAGGAAAGCCTCAATGGCTTTTGAGCGACAGCGTAGGTTTCCGGAGTCAGGTAGGCCAGGTCTTGTGGAAGGCCCGAAGGAGCCGTCGGGGACAGGGCCGGTCCGTGGCCCGCCCAACAGAACGCGCTATACCCGCCGAAGCTCGGCACGGCCGCCCAATAGGAGCCGACCTGGGGGAACACCTTTGCGTAGAGCCTCTGGATCTCGTCCAGGGAGTACGGACAGAAGACCATGTTGTCGGCCTGGGTCACGACGTACCCGCCAGGAGCAAGGAGCCGCTTGACGTCCCGATAGAAGTCCTCGGTGAAGAGCATCTCGCTGAGTTCGCCCTCCTCCTCTTCGTAGACGTCGGTACAGTCCACGACGATCAGGTCGTAAGGATCGTGGTCAGACTGGGCAAAGGCGAACGCGTCGCCGACCGTAAGGTGGACGCGAGGGTCGTCAAAAGCACCGTCGCTGACGGTCGGCAGCGACCTGCGGCTCACGTCGATGACGCCTTGATCGATTTCGACCATGTCGATCCGTTGCAAGGACGAACGGCGGCACAGTTCTCGGAGCACGCCTCCGTCTCCTCCGCCGACGACGAGCGCCCGTCGGGGGTCGGGGACGTTGGACAAGGGCGTCCAGACGAGTGCCTCGTGGTACGCGCGTTCGTCAAACGTCGTCAACTGGATGTGCCCGTCGAGCAACAGCATCCGCCCGAACACGTCCGACTCGTAGACTTCCACAAGCTGGTATTCGGTCTGCACGGATTCGATCCGGGACGACACCTCGACCGACATCGTCAGCTTTCCTGACCGGATCGGGAACGTAAGCGTCATCAATAGTGCCAGTCGACGTTCGTGACTTCTTTGGCGTGACGTTCGATGAACTCCCGGCGGGGTTCGACCTTATCGCCCATCAACCTCGAGAACATCATTTCGACCTGGAGGTCCCGCTCGCCGTCGAACTCGACTTTGATCAACCGGCGCTTTTCCGGGTGCATCGTCGTTTCCTCCAATTGGTCAGGGTTCATTTCACCGAGACCTTTGAAGCGCGTCACCTCGGGTTCCTTTTTGCGCTTGAGCGTGCCGATGATCTCGTCCCGCTCCTTTTCGTCCATCGCGTAGAACCGTTCGTTGGTCCCTGCCTTGATGACGTACAGCGGCGGCTGCGCGAGATAGACGTGCCCGTTCTCGATCAAGGGCCGCATATAGCGGTAGAAGAACGTCAGAAGCAACGTCCGGATGTGTTCGCCGTCCACGTCCGCGTCCGTCATGATGATGATCTTGTGGTAGCGGAGCTTGTCGAGGTCGAAGTGCTGGTGGCCGTTCTTCTTGTCGTCGAGCGGCTCCTCGCCTTCTGGCGTTTCGCGCCCGGTGTTCACGGCGATGCCGACGCCGAGGGCCGCGATCAAGGCTTTGATCTCCTCGTTGTCGAGCGCCTTGTCGAGCCGTGCGCGTTCGACGTTCAGGATCTTGCCGCGTAGGGGCAGGATCGCCTGGAACACACGGTCGCGGGCGCCCTTGGCCGATCCTCCTGCAGAGTCGCCTTCGACGATGAACAACTCGCAGATGGTCGGGTCCTTACTGTTGCAGTCGGCCAGTTTTCCGGGCAGACCGAAACTGTCCATGGCGTTCGAGCGCTTGACCGCCTCGGCCGCCTTTCGGGCCTCTTCGCGGGCCCGCTGGGCGATCATCGCTTTGTCGACGATGCGCTTGGCGACTTGCGGGTTTTCCTCGAGATACGTCTGTAACCCGTCGCCGACGAGCGAGTTCGTCAGGCCCTGGACTTCCGGCGTGACGAGCTTGACCTTGTCCTGAGAGTTGTAGCTGGGGTTCTCGAGCTTGAGGGCGATGACGGCGGTCAGGCCCTCGAGGACGTCGTCACTGTTGAAGTTTTTGTCCTTCTCCTTCAAAAGGTTCATTTTTCGCGCGTACTGGTTGATCACGCGCGTCATCGCGGTCATGAACCCGGAGACGTGGGTTCCACCATCTGGTTGGTGGATGTTGTTCGAGTAGGCGAGGATGGTCGTGTTGTACGCCGTCTGGAACTGGATCGCGACTTCGATCTCCATCCCTTCCCGGACGCGGTGGAAGTAGATCGGCTTGTGGATCGAATCATAGGCCTCGTTGAGGTCTTCGACGAGCTGGACGATGCCTCGTTCGAAGTGGAACGTCTCGTCGTCTTCGGCGTTCGGGATGCTCTTGAAGGTCAGTGTCAGGCCCTTGTTCAGGTAGGCGACCTCGCGGAGCCTGGCCTTGATCACGTGGATGTCGTAAACCGTGTGCGTCAAGACTTCCGGGTCGGGCAGCCAGTGTTGGCGGGTGCCCGTTCCCTTGGCCTTGCCCACGACGTCGACTTCGGAAACGGCGATGCCTTGCTCGTACCGTTGCCTGTAGACCTTCCCGTCGCGCTGGACGGTCGTCTCCATCCACTTGCTCAGGGCGTTCGTACAGGAGACGCCGACGCCGTGAAGGCCGCCCGAGACTTTGTAGCCGCCACCTTCGCCGAACTTGCCGCCCGCGTGGAGCGTGGTCATGACGACCTGGAGCGCGCTGATGCCCTTTTCGTGGATGTCGACGGGGATGCCGCGACCGTTGTCTTCCACGCTGAGCGACCCGTCATCGTAGAGGACGACGTCGATCTGGTCGCAGTGCCCGGCGAGCGCCTCGTCCACGCCGTTGTCGAGGACTTCGCGGAACATGTGGTGAAGACCTTTCTTCCCGTTGTCTCCGACGTACATCCCGGGGCGGTGCCGGACGGCCTCCAAGCCCTCGAGGACTTGGATCTGGTCGGCGTTGTACTCGCCTTCGACCTTCTTGGCGATCGATTCGGTCGCCTCGGTGCTGCTGTAGTGGACCTCTTGCTCGGGTACCGACTGCCCGTCCTGTTCTGGCTGTTCGCCGTGCTCTTCTGCCATAGCCGCTCGCGTAGGGTGTGCCAGGTTCAATGCGAACCTGAGGGGAGGCGCCATTGTACCCTGTCCATGATGCCGGCCTTTGTGCCCTTTCGGGAGGCTCCTGCATGCTCTCGCCGGCTCGGATCCGACGCCGATTCCTCTTGCAGTCGCTAGGTTCGCTCAGGTATGATTGCACTATCAATAATCAGGCGTTGTGGCTTGGTTGTTGTGGTTTGTTTACTATTTAGGTAATGGCAATGAAGACTTGTAACGTCGGCTTTTTCGGCCTTGACGGGCCGAATCGGGAGCGAACCTTTGCATGAAAACACTTCGCCCGTGTTCCGGACGACCATCCGGATGCAGGTCCGTGACCGACTGATCGAAGGCATCATCAACGGTAAGTTTCCGGCGGGACAGAGGCTGCGCGAACTGGAAGTCGCGGAGATGTTCCGCACCAGTCAAGGCACGGTGCGCGAGGCGTTGCGCGAACTGGAGGCCATGGGTCTCGTCCACTCCGAAGCCCACCGAGGGACATGGGTCCGCGAGTTCGGGGTCAAGGACATCGTCGGCAACTACGAAGTCCGGACCGTGATCGATGGACTGGCGTGCCGGCTGGCGGCCACCAACAGGAACCTCCCGTTGAGGGTGCTCAAAGAACTGGCGGACGAGACGCTGAAGTACGCGGTCGCGGACGACCTTGAACGGTTCCTCGCCGCCGATTACGAGTTCCATAGCGTGATCGTCCATGCGGCCGAGAACGAACCGCTGTTCATGGTCTGGCGCTCGTTGATCTCGTCGGTCACGATCGTCACCAGACAGGCGCTGCCTCCGACCGACTCGGACCAAGTGGCGAGCCGGGTCTTCCTGTCGGAACAGCACTATCCGATCGTCGAGGCCCTCTCGAACGGCGATCCGGACGGAGCGGAAGCGGCGATGAAGGAGCACATGGCCTCGGTCATCACGACCGTCAAAAAGGTGTACGCGGAGACGTCGTTCGCTTCGGAAAGAGAGAACGGCCACACTGTGAACAGGTAAGAATCCTGGGCCGACCGCCCTAACGCGAGTATTATCGGTCCCCGATTATCAATAATGGATCGGGGGCATGGTGACACTTTCGGTAAGGGCGGTCGGATCTTGTTCGGCCGATGAAGGCGCGGCGGTCGTCATCGAATTCTGCACGTCGGACGGACACACCGTGTGGCGCCTGCCCGTCCTTGACGGACTCGAAGCCGACGACGTCCAGCGCGACGTCGCCTCCAGGATCCGTGACGTCCTCGACCGGCAGGAGCAAACCTGGTCGGAAACAAGGACGTGGATCCAGCGTGCCGCCAATGCCGGCCCGGACACTTTTTCTCCCCGTGAGCACTCCCGGTTCGGGGAAGGCGGGGACACGGCGGTCCCGCGCAAGCGGGCCGCCGGTCCTCATTGACCATCGGCTCTCGGCGACCGGCCACGCCTGTGACGAAGCTGTGACGAGCCTCGCCGTACGATCCTGACAAGTACTTGGCCCGCCGACGAGTCCGAACACCGTTCCCGGTAACGGCTCCGAAGGACGGTCGGGCCAGGGCAGGACGGATACAATGGTCGGGCACCGGACATGCAAATCGGAGAGCCTGACCCTGTCTGGAGGGTGGAACTGTTCGGCGGACTTACGGCCGTCGCGGTCGGGAAACGGATCACACGGTTCCGCACCCGGAAGACCGCTTCCCTTTTCGCCTACCTCAGCTTCCACCACGACAGGCCGCACTCCAGGGAAGTCCTGACCGACATGTTCTGGCCAGAGGCCAACCTCGATGCCGGTCGGCAAAGCCTGCGCATGGCCCTGTCCGCGCTCCGGGAAGCGCTTGAAACCGAAGACGGGGCCGGGACCGTCGTCGTCAGCGACCGTTCCACCGTCCAGATCACCGGAGTCCGGACCGACGTCGACGAGTTCGAAGACGCCGTCAGCGGTCCGAACGACCTCACCCGGTTGGCAAGGGCGCTCCGCTCGGTGAAAGGGCCGCTGTTGCAGGGGTTCGACGACCATTGGATCGTGGCCCAGTGGCTGAGGCTCGAAGAAGCCTACGCGCAAGCCGCCGTGCGGCTGATGGACACAGCGTTGGACCAGGGTGCAGTGAAGGACGCGATCCTGATCGGGAAGGAGGCGACCGCGCTTCTCGGCCCGCGCGAAGACGTCCACTTGTCCTTGATCAAGCTTTACGTCGCGGACGGCAGCCCGGGTCAAGCGATCGCACAGTTCGAGGATCTCGAAAGGACGCTCGACGAACAATGGGGCGAGACGCCCTCGGACAAGGCGTACCAAGTCTTGGAAGCCGTGCCGAAAGGGGCGAAGCCCCCGGGCCGGGTTCCAAGACCCTCCGTCCCTGCTCGCACGAGCTCGTTCGTCGGACGAGAGTCGGAGACGGACGACGCGCTCGACCGTCTGCTGGACCAGGGCGTCCGCCTTCTCACGTTGATCGGACCGGGCGGCAGCGGAAAGACGGCCCTCGCCCGTGAGGTCGCGACGAGGGCCGTCGAGAGCTTCGCGGGAAGAGTGTGGCTCGTCGAACTGGCCGACCTGGCTCAGGCCGACCGGATCTGCGGTGCCGTCCTCGAAACCGTGGCCGGACCGACGGACAAAAAGGCCGGGCCCGACGACGTCGGTGACGTCCTGGGCGACGGCCCGGGCCTGCTCGTCCTGGACAACCTGGAACAGCTCCTTCCCGATGGAGCGTTGCAGGTCAAATCGCTCCTGGAACGGGTTCCTGGCCTGACGGTGCTGGCGACCTCGCGTATGACCCTCGGCCTCGACGGTGAGCACGTGTTCCGGGTCCCGCCCTTGCCTGTTCCGTCCGTTCAGGCCAAGCCCTCCGAGATCGCTCGGTCTCCGAGCGTCGCATTGTTCGTCGACCGTGCCGCCGCCGTGACGCCGGAGTTCCGGCTCGGGCCGGACAACGCTTTTGCCGTGGCCGAAATCTGCCGAAGGCTCGACGGGCTGCCGTTGGCCGTCGAAATCGCAGCGGCGAAGACCGTCACGGGTTCTCCCGCCCAGATCCTCTCTAAACTAGGAGGGTCGGTCGATTTCCTGGTCAGTCGGAAGCGTGACGTGCCGGACCGTCATCAAAGCTTACGGGCGGCGCTGGACTGGAGCATCGGGCTCCTCGACGAGGGTCTCAAGGCCACGTTCTCTGAACTTTCGGTGTTCCGTGGCGGCCTGACCCTCGCGGCCGGCGAATCGGTGACCCGGTCTCGAAACTTCGAGGACGACCTCGCCCGCCTCGTCGAGGCGTCGTTGGTCCAGGCCGAGCCGTCTGGCGCCGAGCCGAGGTTCAGGCTTCTCGAGCCGGTCCGGGAATACGCGGCCGAGGGACTGGAACCGCTCCATCGGGCTGAAATCCGGCGGAGGCACTTCGAGGCGTTTCTGAAACTGGCGCAGGGCCAAGGTCTGGGAAACCTTGATCCTGGATCGAAGGCTTGGCTCGACGCGCTCCACCGCGACCACGAAAACCTGTGCGCCGCCTTTGAATCGGTGTGGGACGGCGTGATCGACTGCCGGCAAGCGATCGAACTCGTCGCCGCGTCGCGGGACATGTTCCGGCCAAGGGGTCACACCGCGGTGTGGCGCGTTTACGTGGCCGAACTGTGGGACACGCTCGGACCAGAACAGGGCACGTGGGTCAAAGCCGCGATCAGACTGGAACAAGCCAGGCTGAGTTCGAACGCCCTCGATGGTGCCACTGTTCGTGCGATGTATGAAGAGGGCCTCGTTCTGGCCCAAGAGACGGGTGATCCTGCACAACTGGCCACCGCCCACGCCGGGTTCGCGGGGGCGCTGAAGTTCTCGGGCGAATACGAACGTTCGATCGGGCACTATGAGGAAGCCGCCGCCAGTTTCGAAGCGCTCGAAGACCATCGCGGACTCGCGAATACGATCCGACAGATGGCCATGAGTTACGCCAGCATGGGCGACCATGAGATGACGTACGAGACTTTGAAGCGGGCCTTGCCCCATGCGCGCATCAGTGGCGAAGCCGACGCCTTAGCGTGGACTTTGACGGACCTGGGGGTCGAACACGCCATTCACGGACATCTGGAGGAATCCAAAGAATGCTTCCGGGAGGCCCACGAGACGTGCCGGCAGACGAACAACGTCCACATGCAGTCGATCGTGTACTGGCAGCAAGCCGAATCCGAGTTGCGGACACGGCGCCCGGCCGAATCGGTGGCGACCCATCGGCTCAGCGTCGTGTGTGCCCTGGAAGCGAACTTCAAGGACGGACTGAAGTGGATCCTGCTTTCTTTCGGATGCGCGCTCGCGGAAAACGGCCAAGACGCGCTGGCCCTCAAGACACTGGCCCGGACGGCCAAATGGCGGGAAGTCGAACGGCGGATGCTCAGTGGCGACGAGCACGAAATCTACGGTCCGGCCCGGGCCGCGCTTGAGGACCGTCTAGGCACCTCGTTCGAGTCGCAATGGCGGGCGGCTGAGTCGTGCGACCTGGACGCCTTGATCGACGAGCTCGTCGCCCTTTAGGCTTTACCTTTCGCCAGGAAGGACGATGCCTCTCATGATGACCCTTTGGCAGGCGAGGAAGACCACCAGCGTCGGCAGGGCGGCCAGCGTGACGGCGGCCATGACGACCGCTTTGGGCGCCACGATCTGCAACTGGTAGACGAACACCATCAGGGTCCAGATCCTGCTGTCCTGACAAACCAGGAAGGCGTAGATGAACGATCCGTACGCCCCCATGAAGGCGAGAAGCGCGATATAGCCCAGAACAGGTTTGGACAGCGGCATGGCCAACCGGAGCATCATCAGCCACTCTGGAGCTCCGTCGACCTGTCCCGAATCGAACACTTCTTGAGGAAGGGAGTCGAAGAAGCCTTTGAGGAGGTAGATCGTGTACCCGCTCGCTGCGGTCGGAAGCACGAGGGCGGCGAACGTGTTCAGGAGGCCGAGATCCTTCAGGAGCAGGAAGGAGGGGATCATCGCCACTTCCGCAGGAAACGCCATCGTCGCCAAAAGGAACAGCAGGATCTTCGCCGTCGCCTTCATCGGAAACCGTGAGAGGGCGTACGCGGCCAACGGATTGACGGTCAGTTGGGTCAGGACCGCGAGGAGGCAGAACACCACAGTGTTCCAAAGCGCACCCCCGTGCAGGGCCGCATAATCCAACACATAGCCATAGTTCCGCGCCGCGAATTCAGACCGGATCGTTGAGGCGTGCTCCCGGACGTACGACGTCTCGAAGGCGACTATGGGCAGCGGGCCCTCCGCGACGGCGTTCCACTTCGACTCGACGGACACCTGGAACCGTGCCGCTAGCGAGCGCGAAAACTCGTCGACGAGCTTCTCCCGTTCACTGTCAGGAGTCGGAGCCGAGCCCACGGCCTCACCCCTTACGGCGCGCGCCGTCGCTCGGTCGAGAGTCTGGTTCCACGTCAACACCGCGAACGACTTCGCCCCGCGCCGGACCTCTTCCGGTACCGAACTGATCCGGTTCCGGTACTTCGCGCGCAGGAATTCCTGCCACATCCACTCCGTCCGGACAGGTACGCGGTATTCGGCGGGAAGGCTCGACTTGAACTCGGCCCAGTCCGCCCATTTTCGACCGGGCGGCGGGTTCCAAGACTTCCGTTCCCAACCTTCGAAAGGGACGGTCACTTGCTGGAAGGAATTGTTGAGGTCGGTGTAGGCCCGGTTCAAGGCATCGACGGTGCCGTACTTTTGGCGGAGATAGCCTTGCCACCTGAGCGCGAGCTTGCTCGTGACCCCGTTGGCCGGGACACGGAACCCGGCCTTCCACTGATCCCCTGGCAGATCGGCCAGAAACTTGGCGTAGGCCCCGACGGTCGCTGGACCGGCCTCGCCGCCGATGGTGTTCGAAGCGATCACGTCCGCATCTCCCGCGTACTTGTCGTCCCGGTATTTGGTTTGGAGCTCACGGTCGTCGGCCCAGTACGCAGGAACGATCTTATTGTCGTTCTGGTCGGTAGGCCCCTTGAACCCGGTCGAGACCATGAAGAAGAACGGATAGACCGTGGTGACAGCCCCGGCCGTTAGGAGCAGGTAGACGACCGCCTGGGCGATCCGCGCCCGAGGTGACCGTCGACCGACCTTTCCGACGAGTGGCATCCTTGAGATTGTCCCCTATCGGAGGGCGGAAGTTGCCGGCGGACGCGATCGGCCCCCCTCCGGCAGCAAGCGACCCCAAGCACCCTTACCAGGATCCTGAAAATCCCGGTAAAAACCCCTATAACCAGTATTTTTACTAGTCAGACCCGTAATCCTGACAGGGAATGAGCCCTCAGAAGGTTCACAACGGGCCGCCCAGGGAAGGGCGGGTCAGCGGCCTTCAAGGAAGAAAAACGCAATGTCCTTTCGCGTGAACAACAACGTCGTGGCGATGACCGCCTACCGCAACCTCTCGTCGACCGGTTCGTCGATCGCCACCTCCATCACCCGCCTGTCCACAGGCCTCCGCATCAACTCGGGTGCCGACGATCCGGCCGGCCTCATCGCCTCTGAGAACTTCCGCCGGCAGATCAGTGGCATGGACGCCGCTCTTCGGAACAACCAGGACGCTCTTAACTACGCTAAGACCGCCGACGGCGCGCTCGACGAAGTGAGCCGACTGCTCCGCGACGCCCGGGCCTTGGCCGTCGCGAACGGGAACAGCACCGTCGACGCCAACCAGAAGCAGGCGAACCAGAACCAATTGAACAACATCCTGGCATCGATCGACCGCATCGCCCAGACCACGAGTTTCGGTGACAAGAAGCTCCTCGACGGAAGCGCTGGAACATACGGGACGGTCAACAATCCGTCTAAGATCACGTCCGTCAACCTCGCCGGAACGATCGGCGGCGTTTCGATGAATCAGAGCGGCACGATGGACATTACGTTCTCGGCGAACGCGGCCAAGGCGGCCCTTGCCGGTACGAAGACGTACACGAACGGCCAGACCACGGCTTTGACGACCGCGGGCACGTTCTCGATCAACGGCTACAGCTTCAACGTCCAATCCGGCGACACCGTTGCCGACATTGTTTCGAAGGTCAATTCGGCCGCCGCCAACACGGGTATCGAAGCGAACTTCAACACGACGACCAGTACGATCGACTTGAAGTCGACTGAATACGGAAGCGACGTCCACATCAACCTCACCGACGGCAGCGCAACGTTGCTTTCGGCCTCGGGGAGTTCGAGTGCGGTCGGCGCCGACGCGGCAGCGACCATCACTTACAAGGATTCGCTCGGTGGAACCTTGGCCACGGCTGCGTTCACCCGCGGCAAGGGTCTCAACCTCCGCGATGCCGACGGGAACTCGATCAGCCTGACCTCGAACGGTGGCACGGCCGGCGGCACGGTCACGGGCGGCATCCAGGTGACGGCCGGCCAGAGTTCGTTCCAGATCGGTGCGAACGCGGACCAGACGGCGAACCTGAACCTTGGGAGCTTCAATGCGGGCGCCCTTGGGCTGGCTTCACTGGACATCACGGTCAGTGACATGACGACCGCTCTCGATACGCTGGACTTGGCGATCAAGCAGGTGTCGACGTCCCGTGGCAACATCGGCAGCTTCATGAGCAATTCGATCGAGTCGAACATGCGGTCGCTCAGCGTCACGAAGGAGAACCTCATCTCCACTGAATCGACGATCCGCGACATCGATATCGCTCAAGAGATGACCAACTACACGAAGCTCCAGATCCTCCAGCAGTCGGGACTCTCGGTCCTTGCGCAAGCCAACCAGGCACCGCAAGCCGTGCTTTCCCTGCTCCGGAGCTAGTCTTGAGCTCAGACCGAATTTCAGCGAAAGGACCACCCCGGCTTCGGCCGGGGATGGTCCGTTTTAGCGTCCGCCCTCAGCCGTTCTTCTTGGCGAACTGGGCCATGAACGAAGCCAGCGCTTGACAGCCTTCGATCGGAAAAGCGTTGTAGGTGCTGGCGCGGCACCCGCCGACGCTCCTGTGGCCCTTGAGCTCCAACATTCCTTCGGCCTTTGCTTCGGCGACGAAGCTGTCCGTCAAGGAGTCGTCGGCGAGCGTGAAGGCGATGTTCATCCTGCTCTGGCAGTGCCGCTCGGCGTGACCTTTATAGAACCCGCCAGACCCGTCGATCGCGTCGTAGACCACCTTGGCTTTGGCTTCGTTGTTCCGAGCGACGGCCTCCAGTCCGCCGAAGTCCAACCAGTGGCGGAAAACGAGCCCGCAGACGTACATCGACCACGTCGGCGGCGTGTTGTACATCGAGTCGTTGTCGGCCTGCACCTTGTAGTCGAGCATCGGAGGCAGACCGCTCGGCACCCGCTCCAGCATGTCTTTGCGGAGGACGACGATCGTACAGCCCGCCGGCCCGAGGTTCTTTTGGGCCCCGGCGTAGACCATCGCGTATCGGGACATGTCGAACGGGCGGCTGGCGATGCAACTCGACATGTCGCAGATCACGTCGCCTTCAAGCTTCGGATCGGCTAGGAAGTCGACGCCTTGGATCGTCTCGTTGGTCGTGATGTGTGTATAGGCTCTTCCTGGAGAATACGACAGATCACCCAGGTTTGGAACCGTATTGTAATTGGATGCCTTGCCCGTCCAGACGACGTTCGCCTGACCTTCCAGGGCAGCGGCCTGGACCGCTTTCTCGCCCCATGTCCCGGTGACGATGTAGTCGGCAGTCCCACCGTGCAGGAAGTTCTGAGCAAGCATCGTGAACTGCAGGCTCGCGCCACCTTGGAGGAACAAGACCCGGTAGTCGTCCGAAATCGAGCACAACGTGCGAAAATCGGCTTCGGTCTGCTCTGCGATCTGAAGGAACGTCTTGCCACGGTGGCTCATCTCCATGACGCCCATACCGCTTCCGTTCCAGTCCAACATGCCGTCCCTCGCCTTCTCGAGCACCGGGACGGGAAGGACTCCGGGTCCGGCCGAAAAGTTGAACACGCGTTTTGTCGCGATCGCCATGGAGACAGTTTATCCGCCTATCTAGAGGACGATGGCCGGTTTGGGGCCCACTTGTCCTCCCAAGCGGCCTTCCACTTCGTGTGGACGTACCGTGGCACGGTCCAAACCGACTTGGCCGTTTCGGACGGACGCTGCTCTTCGGTGAAGGCCATCGCATATCCGGCGGAACGGGCCGCATGGGCGCACCGCTCATCGAACTTCCCGTTGGGATACGCCAGATATCGTGAGGTCCCGCCGAGTTTTGTTTCCAACTGGGCCTTGGACGCCGTCAGCTCCCGCTTCAGGCCCGCGTCGTCCAGTTTCGAGAGGTCGGCCGGATGCGTGACCGTCTGGCTGGCGACCACGACCAGCCCTTCGTCCGAGAGTTCTTGGAGTTGTCGCCAATCCATCTTGGGGCGGCCCGTCCTCCCCCCGACGAACCCCGTATGGACGAACATGACGGCCGGGATCTTCCTTTTCCGGAGTTCGGGCAAGGCGAACCGATAGAAGCCCAAGTAGTTGTCTGCAAAAGTGAGGAGGACAGCGTTCTTGTCGATCGTCCTAGCCTCCGTCAAGTGCCGATAGAGGTCGTCTACGGTGACGAAGACGGCGCCCTGGCCTTCTAGCCAGTCCAACTGATCGCGAAATTCGTCAGGCGTACAGTCGAACCACAAGCTGGACGCGTTCCTGTGCGGGACAAAGTCGTGGTAGGTCAGGACGATCGTCCGACCCTTGAGGTCGGGAGTGACGTCGGGAAGCGTCGGAGCAGCCCTCCGGGGCTCCTTGCGAGGAACGTCCGGTCGAGACACCGCAGGGGGCGAGTGGACCGGCCGCGTACATCCGGCGAGAAGGACGGCGCCCACGAGCCAGGGCAAGCGGAGGACGCCACTATCCCGGCCGGGCGCACTCTTCATGGCGGAAGCAATCGACAAGATGGTCGTTGACGAGTCCGGCGGCCTGCATGTACGCGTAGACGATCGTCGGGCCGACGAACCCGAACCCCCGCCTCTTCAAGTCCTTGCTGATCGTGGCCGCGAGGGGAGTGACCGCCGGAACCTGATCTAAGGCCGTCCATTTGTTCTGTACAGGTTTGTCGTTCACGAATTTCCACAGATAAGTTGAGAACGATCCGAATTCTCCTGCGACGTCAAGGAAAGCCTTCGCGTTCTTGATCGAAGAACGCACCTTGGCCTGGTTCCGGATGATGCCGGGGTCGGCCACGAGCCGCGCCACGTCGTCCTCGCCATAGGCCGCGACCTGGTCAGCGTCGAAACCTTGGTAGGCAGCGCGATAGCCTTCGCGACGGTTCAAGACGGTCGACCAACTCAGACCGGCCTGGGCCCCCTCGAGGATCAAGAGTTCGAACAGATGGCGGTCGTCCCGGCTCGGGACCCCCCATTCGGTGTCGTGATATTGACGGTAGGCGTCCGAGCCTTCACACCATGAACACCTTTGGACCGCCATGCTCCTCCTAATACGACTTTCGTCGCCGCGTCATCATCGCGACGACAGGCAGCCAGCAGGCGGCGAGCGTGAAGAACGCGACGAGGCCCCATTGGAAGGTGCGCGTGAAGTAGAGGGCGAGTCCGAACGAGACCAGTCCCAACACGGCCATCGTGATCGCGTAGGCACCGTACATCGACCAAAGCGCTTCTAGCTTGCGGCGTTTCGTTGAAGGCACCGGCATGTCCGCAGACTTGAGGACGGATCCGAAGAACACTCCGACGACTCCGAGCACGGCCCAGATCGGATTGAGCAGGGCGCTGATCCCTAGGCCCGCGAGCAGAAGGACCGAACCGGATTGTTTCGCGAGTCGCATGGAGTCCGACATAGCTTTCCTCTTCAACGGTTACGGTCGGACGGTACCTGCGGGTTGCGCAAGGAGCGGACGCAAGAACCGCCCGGTATGGCTGACTTCGACTTCAGACACGTCTTCTGGCGTCCCCATCGCGACGACCGTGCCTCCCCCCGTCCCGCCTTCCGGTCCGAGGTCGACGATCCAGTCCGCCGTCTTGATCACATCGAGGTTGTGCTCGATGACCAAGACGGTGTTGCCTTGGTCCACGAGCCTATGGAGCACTTTCAGCAACCTTCTCACGTCCTCGAAGTGCAAACCTGTGGTCGGTTCGTCGAGGATGTAGATCGTCCGGCCCGTCGACCGTTTGGAGAGTTCCTCGGCAAGCTTGACGCGTTGTGCTTCCCCTCCGGACAACGTCGTGGCGGGCTGGCCCATCCGGATATATCCGAGGCCGACGTCCATCAGCGTGACGAGCTTCCGGTGGATCTTCGGGATCGGCTCAAAGAAGGCGCACGCTTCTTCGATCGTCATTTCGAGAACGTCACTGACGGACTTGCCTTTGTACTTCACGTCCAACGTCTCGCGGTTGTAACGCTTGCCTTTGCAGACCTCGCAAGGGACGTAAACGTCCGGCAGGAAGTGCATCTCGATCTTAATGATCCCGTCGCCCTTGCACGCCTCGCAACGGCCGCCCTTGACGTTAAAACTGAACCGTCCTGCTTTGTAGCCCTTCATCTTGGAATCGGGCGTACGGGCGAAGAGGTCACGGATCATGTCGAACGTGCCCGTATACGTGGCCGGGTTCGACCTCGGGGTCCGGCCGATCGGGGACTGGTCGATATCGATGACTTTGTCGAGCTGCTCGTGCCCGTCCAACGATCGGTGGGGCTCCCAGACGCCCCTGGTGCCGTAGACCTCGTACATGAGGCGGGGGAACAGCGTGTCCTGGATCAAGGTCGACTTGCCGCTTCCGCTCACTCCCGTCACACAGGCGAAAGTCCCCAAGGGGATCAGAAGGTCGACCCCTCTCAGGTTGTTGCCCGTTGCTCCTCTCAGCGTCAGCCAACCGGACGACATGTAGACGGGACGATACCCTTTTTGTCTTCAAGGAGCGAAAGACCGGTACGCATCTTGCACGTTGATCGTGGGCCGGTCATGTAAACTCCTGGAGGCAGAGGCCTGTGGGGGCCTCGACCTTGCTTTATTAGGAGATGACATGCGACCGTCTCGACGGGATTTCTTGATCACCGGCGCCGCTGCCCTCGGCGCTGGGCCGCTGGCCCGGTTCGCTGGAGCCCGAACGGTCCAGCCGCGGATCCAGTTCGTCAACCAGCTTCCGGTCCCTCCGGTCATCGACATGCGGTCAGGCGGGTCTTTGACGATGCGGGTCAAGCGCGCCAAACAGTGGTTCGGAATCAGCCGACCCGGCTCGGTCCGCCCTGGGACGACGATCTACGGCTACGAGGGTCGCTATCCCGGGCCCACGATCCTTGCCCGGCACAACGTGCCGATCGAAGTCAAGTGGGTCAACGAGCTCGTCGACTCGATGGGAATGCCGTTCCCCCATATGTTGCCGATCGACAACACGGTGCACTGGGCTGACCCGTACAAAGACGGATCGAACCGCGCCGTTCCGATCGTTACCCACCTTCACGGCGCCCATACGGCCTCCCAAAGCGACGGCCACCCGGATGCTTGGCACCTGCCGAATCTGGAACGGGTCGGACGCTTGTACTGGCCGACCTACCTCTACGAGAACACGCAAGAATCGGGGACGCTCTGGTACCACGATCACACTCTCGGGATCACGCGCCTCAACGTATTCGCCGGTATGGCGGGCGCCTACTTGTTGACGGACGACAACGAGCAGTACTTGATCGACCATGACATGCTGCCGAAGCCGAAGTACGACGTTCCCTTGCTGATCCAGGACAAGATGTTCGACGCTACCGGACAGTTGTTCTATCCGGCGGACGCTGAAACCGAAGGCGTCCCGTACCCCAGTGTCTTGCCCGAGTTCTTCGGGGACACGATCTGTGTCAACGGCATGGCCTGGCCCGTCTTGGACGTCGAGCCCAGGACGTACCGCTTCCGCGTCATCAACGGCTGTGACTCAAGGTTCCTGCACATCTTCCTTGATCCTCAACAGTTCATGTTCCAGGTCGGTGCGGACCAAGGGTTCTTCAACACCCCCAGTCCTCAGTCCGGAATGCTTCTGGGCCCGGCCGAGCGCGCCGACATCGTCATGGATTTTCGGGGTCAAGAAGGCACGACGATCGTCATGTACAACACGGCGAAGGGGCCTTATCCCTTCGGCGATCCGCCCGATCCCGAGACAGCAGGCCGGATCATGGCGTTCCGGGTCTCCAAGCCTCTGGACCAGAGCGTTCCGATCGCCGAGCTGCCCGAAAACCTTCGACCGGTCCTCGGCCCGGTCCCGGATTTCGGGACCCCTGTCCGCAAGCGCCGCCTGGTCTTGTTCGAACAACTGGACGAATACGGCCGGCTCCTACCGAAACTGGGTACGGCCGAAAACGGCGTGATGGGTTGGAACGACCCCGTGACGGAGACCCCTCGGGTCGGTGACGTCGAAGAATGGGAGATCTTCAATCTGACGGAGGACGCCCATACGGTCCACATCCATCTCGTCGGCTTCTTGCTGAAAAACCGGCAGGAGTTCTCGGCCAAAGCCGATCCACGGAACGGCAAACTCGACATCGTCTACTTCGTCGAAAAGGCGGTCATTCCGGAAACGGGCGAACTCGGGTTCAAAGACACGGTCCACGCCTACCCGGACGACTGCACACGGCTTCTCATGAGGTTCGACAAGCCAGGCGACTACATGTGGCACTGCCACATCGCGTCCCACGAAGACCATGAGATGATGCGGCCGATCACCGTCCTTCCATAACCGGAACGGACGGTGAGAGCGGCCTGCGGGTAAACCCGCGACGTGGGGCACGTCATCGTCTGCGGACTGGGGCAATTGGGGTACCGCATCGCGAACCTGCTGCTTCAGCTCAAGTGCGACGTCGTCATCGTCACTCAGGACACGAGGCAAGAGTTCCTCGACCTCATCACGGCGGCCGGGGCCACGATCGTACACGGTGACGCACGGGCCGACCACGTGTTAGCCCAGGCGCGGCTGGACAAGGCCCGGGCGTTGATCGCCTGCGTCGACGACGACGTGACGAACATCGAAGTCGCCTTGGACGCGAAGCGGCTGAACCCGTCCCTCCGGATCGTGGCGCGGTTGTTCGACCAGACCCTGGCCAGGAGGCTGGAAACGACGGTCGGGATCAATCGGGCGCTCGGCATGTCGGTCCTGGCCGCTCCCGCCTTCGCGGCGTCCGCGTTCGGAGGGTCGGTGTTCGGTTCGTTCGTCCTTGACGGGAACGCGTATGTCGCGACGAAGGTCCGTCATGGCGACGGTCCGGCCGGAGCGGTCGAAGAAGCCGACCGTAACGACGTCGAGGTCGAGGCGATCGTGCCGTTCCATGAGTTCGTCAGAGACGCGGTCGAAGAGGGTCGGCACGTGCGAAGGCCCTTCGGCGAGTCCGTCCGTGAAGTGGTCCACGGCGCTCAGAGCGTGTGGCGGAACATGCCGAAGTTCTTGCGCATGCTCGTGCTCGTCATCCTGTCCCTCGCCTTCATCAGCGTTTTCGTGTTCCAAATCGGAATGGGACTCTCGCCGATCGACGCCCTCTACTTCGTCGTGACGACCTTGACGACGACGGGCTATGGGGACATCTCGCTACACAAGGAGGCTGTCTGGCTCAAGGTCTACGGGTGCTTCCTCATGTTGATGGGCTCGGCTTCGGTCGCGGCCTTGTACTCGACGATCACCGACTTCGTCGTCACGGCACGGTTCGACCAGTTGCTGGGCCGACAGTCCGTCGGACTTGAAGACCATGTCGTCGTGGTCGGGTTGGGCAACGTCGGCTTCCGTACGACCGAGACGCTGGTCGCGATGGGGGCGAAAGTCGCGACGGTCGAACTGGATCCCGAGGCCCCCTACCGACGCTTCCTGGACAAGCGCGTCGCTTTCACGGCAGGAGACGGCCGTGACGTGGACACCCTGGAGCGAGCTGCGGTCCGTTCGGCCAAAGCCGTCATCGTGGCGACACAGAACGATGCGGTGAACCTCTCCGTCGGTCTGGCCGCACGGACGTTGAACGACCGTGCCCGGATCATCGTGAGGATCTTCGACGCGGACTTTGCGAGCAAGGTCGAGGACGTCATGACGATCGACTCGGCGCTCAGTGCGACCCGCATCGCTGCCCCGGGGTTCGTCGGCGCGACGCTGTTCCCGGACGCGCTGTTGTGTTACGTCGACGGCGACCGGTTCTGCGTCGTCTCCAAAGACAGCGAGGGGCGGCTCAATGTCACGTCGCACTCTCTCGAAGCGGTGTCCGGTCGGGTCTTTTAGTCTCCGCCTCCGCCACCGCACCCGCCTCCGCCGCACCCGCTGCTCGAGTCGCCGCCAGACGATCCTCCCGAATCACTGGACGGTCCAGAGTCCGTAGACGACGATTCGCTGACCGCCGACTGTCCGTCCATGGTGCCGTCCGTCGACGCGTCGCCGCCCAGAGAGCCGGGGTCGCCGCCGTCTCCTGCGGCGTGGTGACCGCCGTCCGAATGCACGGCATGGCCGGACGGTCCATAGGATCCATGGTCGACAAAGTGGGATCCGCCCGAAATGCCGTTGCCGCTTCTTCTTTGGCCAGGCTGTCCGCCTTTTCGGACGAAGGCTGCGATCACGAGGATCACGACGACGACCGCACCGGCACCCACAAGGGCGATCCCCAGACCCGTCGTCGCGTCTTGTGCCAAGAGCGGCGCGCAACCCGCGCCCAGTGTCGCCAGAACGCCGACCGCCGCTAGTCCTCCGGCCCATCGGGCCTGCTTCTTCGGGACGGACCAGGTGTCCTGCGAAATCTGGTCGGACACCGTCGAACGGTGTCGTGCCCGATCGGTAGCACGGGGCCAGAGGTCGTCCGGTGCGGGCTCACCGAAAGCCTCTTCGTAAAGCGCGAGGGTCTGGCGGTACTGCCGATCGATGCGGCCGTCTTCGGCGGATCCTCCCCGGGAAGGATGGTGGTGCAGTTTCCGCGGCAAGAACGCGTGCATCCGCTCCCAATAGGACACCGTGTACTGAAGGTGCAGGTGCCAAACCTGGTCGACGTCTTCGCTCGGGGTCGCCTCTCGCTCGCCCGTCATCGCCAAGTAGACGAACCGTCGGTATTCCTCGATCGCCCGGAGCGCGAAGGCTTCGGTCCATCCCTGCTGACGTGCCAACTTCTGGGCGAACGTCACCGTGACACCGGTCTCATCGATCGCGAATTCTTGGATCGCGCTCCACAGTGCGTCGTGTTCTGCCCTCATGTGTCCGGCCCCTGTAGACTACATACGGGACAGGCCCGCCGAGGGATGCTACGCGGTCGTCGGGACCGGGCCGCGAGGTTGCCGACGGACGGCAGGCACGTCGATCCGTTCGTCGCCGTTCAAATAGCGGCTCGTCGGTGAGTCTTTGGCGAGGAACTCTTCGAGCGGCCCCTCGTTGACGACGTACCCGCCGTGCTCGCCCGCTCCAGGGCCAAGGTCGACCAGCCAATCGGCGGCCCTCATGGTGTCCTCGTCGTGCTCCACCACGATGACGGTGTTCCCCAGGTTCCGTAGCCGCTTCAGCGTTTCGATCAGTTTGTGGTTGTCACGTTGGTGGAGACCGATGCTCGGTTCGTCGAGGACGTAGAGACATCCCATGAGCCCGCTCCCGATCTGGGTCGCGAGACGGATGCGTTGCGCTTCGCCTCCCGCCAAGGTGTTCGTGTTCCGGTCCAGCGTCAGATATCCGAGACCGACGTCGAACAGGAACCGGAGCCGTTCGACGATCTCCTTGACGGCCCGCTCCCCGATCTTGAGCTGGCGCGGCGTGAACCTCTCGTTCAGCGAGACAAAGTACCCGAGAGCTTCGTCCACGGGAAGCCGGGTGACGTCGGCGATCGACACGCCCTCCGTGACACCGTAGGGCGTCACGGTCTCGGCCGCCATCTGCACGACGGCGCTCGCCTCTGGCGTCGTGGCATGGCCGGCCCCGCTGCCGAACCCCCCGGGCAACCGGACGCTCAGAGTCTCCGGTTTGAGCCGTGCACCGTGACACGCCGGGCAGGGTCGCGTCCGCATGTATTGGGCGAGGTCGTTCTTGACCCACTCGCTTTCCGTCTGGTCGAGACGCTTGCGGAGGACGTTGAGGACACCGGTCCACGTGTAGTTGAACGTCCGGGACGACTTGCCATAGTTCATCGTCACCTTCACGGGTTCGTCAAGACCGGTCCAGACGACCGCCCATTGGTCGTCGTCGAGCTCGGCCGCGGGCAACGAGGCATCGAAGCCGATGGCTTGTCCGACGCCGTCGAGGACGTCAGGCCACCACTCCTTGACTTCGCCGGACTTGTAGACGAACGGAAGGATCGCTCCGTCCCTGAGCGGTTTGGAACGATCGGGGACGACCAGGTCGAGGTCGAACTCGGTCTTCGTCCCAAGTCCCGTACACTCTGGACAGGCCCCATACGGCGAGTTGAACGAGAAGACTCTCGGCTCGAGCTCAGGCATGCTGAATCCGCAGTCCGGACAGGAATAGTGTTCTGAAAACGTCCTCTCGACAGAGTCTCCGGCCGCCCCCGCGTCGGGGGCTTGCCAACTGACCGTGACCAGCCCCTTACCCATCTTCAGGGCCGTCTCGACCGAGTCGGCCAGACGACGGTCGATCCCTTCCTTCACGACGATACGGTCGACGACGACCTCGATCGTGTGCTGCTTGTACCGGTCCATCGGGATGTCGTCGGTGACTTCGTACATTTCGCCATCGACGCGGACGCGGACGAACCCGGCTTGTTGGACCTCGCGCAGTTCTTTCTTGTACTCGCCCTTGCGGCCGCGGATCACGGGCGCCATCACTTGGAGCTTCGTCCCTTCAGGCAACCGCAAGACTTCGTCGACGATCGTGTCCGTCGACTGTCGTTCGATCGGACCGTGACCGTTCGGACAGTAGGGCGTCCCGACACGGGCGAAAAGGATGCGCAGGTAATCGTAGATCTCGGTGACGGTGCCGACCGTCGACCTCGGGTTCTTCGAGGCGCTTTTCTGGTCAATGGAAATGGCGGGCGAAAGGCCGTCGACGTGGTCGACGTCCGGCTTGTCCATCTGCCCCAGGAACTGTCGGGCATAGGCGCTCAGCGATTCGACGTACCTGCGCTGCCCCTCGGCATAGATCGTGTCGAACGCGAGGCTGGATTTACCGCTCCCGCTCAAACCGGTGATGACCACGAGCTTGTCGCGGGGGATCTCCACCGTGACGTTCTTGAGGTTGTTCTCCCGGGCTCCGACGACCACGATCTTGTCGTGAGACATGAACGGTCAGTGTACTCGAAAAACGTAGACGCGTGACGGGTGGATCGACCGGATGTCGGACCCGATTCCGTGGACCGTCACCTACGCTTTCCTGCATTCCTTGGTCTCCTGTCCGGACGGTCGAAGGGCCTACAGTCAAGGCTCTAAAGCAGAATTTGAACTTGCCGACTTTCTGGGGATGAAGACTTGGACAAATCGCCCCATGACGTTTCGGAACGATCGATCATGGTGGAACGACGGCGGGACATAAGGCGTGTCAGCGGGCGTGAGGTGATCGTGAGAACATTCCTGACACTCAGCACGCTCTTGTCGATGGCCGCCATGGCCCAAGCCCAACCGCGCTTTGCCGTGGAGGCTATGGGAACGGGCAACGACATGACCGGTGTCTTCCTGAAAGCTTCGAACATGGAGCGCCATGTCTCGGGCGTTTTCCGGGCGACGATCGGAGTCCACAGTGGCGGCACCACCATTCACGGAACTGTCACGGGGTTGACCTGGAACCTCCTCGGTGCCAAAGTCTCCTTCCAGGCCGACTGCCTCGACGCCGCGGGAAACCGCTACTTCGTCGACGGAACGGTCGCGGATAAGGGAGCCTCCTCCCTGGACATGATCGACCTGAGGGTCACGTCCGCGAACCGTTCGTTGTTCCAAGACAGATCGACCGACCAGTACGTCAAGATCTGGGTCTTCCCAGGCTAGTCGGACACTGCGGCGGCGCCGAGGCGCCGCCGCTCGCCGACGTCGCACGACGCCGAGCCTTCCGCACACTCTTACTGCGATCTTCGTTCGGGGCACCTGATCGGTTCTGATCTAGAATCCTGACATGATCTTTGACGTGCTCCTTTTGGGTTTGCTGTCCAAACCGGAGACGGCTTTCAGGCAGAAGACACTGACGGTCTTTGCGGCCGCTTCTCTCAAGGAGTCCTTTACGGACATCGGAACGGCCTTTCAACGTGCGAAGGGCGTCAAGGTCCGCTTCTCCTTTGCCGGCTCCCAACAGCTCGCCGCACAGATCGGTGCTGGGGCGCCGGCCGATGTCTTCGCCAGCGCGGACTTGGCCAACCTCCAGAAGGTCAGGGTGCTTGCAGGAACTTCGACCTTGTTCGCGGAGAACCGATTGTCGGTCGTCGTCCGAAAGAACGGCCCGTCTCTCAAGGACCTTCGGGGGCTCTCCTCGTTCGGCAAGTTGGTCGTGGCTTCTCCCAAGGTTCCGGCCGGTGTGTATGCCCGAAAGATGCTGGATAAGGCATCCCAGCGATATGGGGCTGCGTGGAAGACCACCGTCCTGAAGAAAGTCGTGTCGGAGGAGCAGGACGTGAGGGCCGTCCTGACCAAGGTCGTCCTGGGTGAGGCGGACGCCGGAATCGTCTACGCCACAGACGCCTTCTCGGCAGGCCGCCAAGTCCGCACCGTTCTGATCCCTTCTCAGTTCGATGTCCGGGCTTCCTACTTCGCGGCCGTTCCTGCTCGCGCCGGTCAGGCCCAGTGGGCCAAGGACTTCGTCTCGTTCCTCAGATCGCCTGAAGCCCGTAAGGCCCTGAAGGCCAGAGGCTTCAGCCTGCCGTCCCCCCGACCCGCTCCGTGAAGTCCCGCGCCCACCCTCTGGCGTGGATCTTAGCGGCCGGCCCGCTGCTGATGTTGCTGGCCCTTCCTGGCATCGCGCTCGTCGTCCGGGGCTCCTCAGGTGCGTTCCTGCAGGCTCTGTCCGCCGAAGAAACGTGGGACGCGCTCGGCGTCAGTCTACCGACCAGCCTCGTCGCGCTAGGTGCGATCGTCGTATTCGGGACCCCTCTCGGGTTCGTCCTGGGGAAGGGACGGTTTTGGGGCAAAGAGGCGTTGCGGGCGGTCGTGGCGACGCCGGCCGTCCTCCCGCCAGCAGCGGCTGGACTGGGGATGCTCTTGGCGTTCGGACGCAACGGACTTCTCGGTCCGGCGTTAGAGTCGGCTGGGATCGTCCTGCCGTTCACGGCGACGGCGGTCGTGCTGGCCCAAGTGTTCGTAGCGTCGCCCTTCCACGTCCTTCAAGCGGCCAGCGCCTTCGAATCCGTCGACGCCGCGGTCGAAGAGAGCGCGATGCTCGACGGCGCCGGTTCGTGGGGCGTGTTCTGGCACATCGTTTTGCCCCAGGTCCGGCCGGCGCTCCTGTCCGGCGCGACGTTGGCATGGGCGAGGGCCTTGGGAGAGTTCGGAGCGACGATCCTCTTCGCCGGTAGCCTGGCCGGCGTCACCCGGACGATGCCCCTCGCCGTCTATCTCGAGTTCGAGGGCAACATGGACGTGGCGATCGCGTTGTCCTGTCTCCTGGTCGCGATCGCCGTTCTCGGGGTCTTTGTCGGACGATGGCTCGCCCGAGGCACTGCAAGATTCAGGGCTTCTTGAGTTCGAAGAGATCCTTCGGTAACGAACGGGGATACTCGTATAGAACGAGCCGGTGTCCGGTTCCTTTCATGGAGCCTGCTAGCTTTTGAGGGTCTCGTTCCCACAATTCCATGGCAAGGAAAAACTTGCTCTTTGGATCGGTCCAAACAGTCCATTTTTGGGTAGCTGTCGTCACTTCGTACTTATCGACCACTTGCCCGTCCCGTTCCGACGATGTGGGTCCGGTGACGACCTGACCCTGAGCGATTTCTGCAAGGGCCTCTACGGGCTGAGCCAACTCATCAAGCTTTGTCGGGCCATCTGGCACGGACTCCGACCGCCAAGTGTCCTTGACCAGGTCGTGGACCGTCAACGTACCCTTGGACTTCAGCGAGACCGACCGCTTCCCTTGAACGTAAATCTCCGTGCGCACCGAATCCCTCGACATCCACCTTGTGAAGTAAGGGGTCTTTGAGCCGTCGTCCCGTATCACGAAGGCCCTGCAAACGACGAATTCTGGTGTGAAGGCGCCTCGGAGCCGTTCGATACTTGTCCCTTTGGCTTCCCGGTTCTGGACGAGTACGACCAGCAGCGACGCGGCAAAGGCGAAGACCGCGAACAAGCCGAGACCCAGTGCAGGCCGAGCAATGCGCTTCGAAACTTTCTTCCCGTCGAGGACTGCCTGTAGAGTGGATTCAAAGCGGTCAAGTGGCACCTCCGATCGACCGAGCGAGCGGGCTGACTCAGAGTAACGGAATGGTTCCTGTTGCATCGTTGACCTCGTGGGACGACAAAAGCTCTCGTAGCAAGGATTTGGCACGGCTCAGCCGCCAACTCAGTGTTCCTTCAGGTACCCCGGCGATGGCTGACGCTTCGCGCGACGACCATCCTTGGACCTCGCGCAAGACGAACGCCTCGCGTAACGCCGACGGAATTCGACCAAGCGCATCATAGAGATGAAGCGTGTCGAGATCCAGCCGCATCGGGGCCACATTTGGGGCCTCTTCGACCAATCGGACGATGCGAAGGATCGATCGTCTGCGACGTCATTGGAGATATTCGCGGAAGGCGATCTTGGTGAGCCAGGCCTTTACGGTGCCCGCTCCCTCAAACGCCATGGCCCGGAACCGGGCTTTCACGAACGTGTCCTGCGTCAGATCTTCTGCAAGATCCTTGTCACGGCAAAGAAGGATCAGCGTCCGAAGAACGTGAGGATAGTAGACCCTGACGACCTCTTCAGCGGCCCGGCACTCACCTTGCGCAAACCTTCGCACAAGGTCCAGGTCCCCCACCGGGCGAGCGTTCTTGTCTTCCAACTCTAACTCAGATGCGTGTGGCCCCCGATCCCTTGGCGAGAATGACAAAGTCGGGCCCGGTTCTCTTGGAACCAGGCCCGTTTTGGCTCTTAATGAAAAAGGTGGCTCAGCGTTTGACGAACTGGAAGCCGCGGCGGGCTTTCTTCCGGCCGTACTTCTTGCTTTCCTTGATCCTGGCGTCGCGGGTCAGGAAGCCTCCGCCACGGAGCCCGGGGCGCATGTCTTCGTCTAACTCGACCAGGGCGCGGGAGATGCCCAGTCGGACGGCACCGGCCTGACCGGTCGTTCCGCCGCCCTTGACTTTGGCGATGACGTCGTACTTCCCGTCGACGTCCAAATGGGCGAGCGGGCTCTTCACCAGGATCTCGAGGACGGGGCGGCACAGGTAGTCCTTATAGTCGCGCCCGTTGATCGTGATGAGGCCCTCGCCCGGCTTGAGCCAGACTCGCGCGACGGCGCACTTGCGTCGTCCGGTTCCGTAGCTGATGGAATTCTTCGCCATGTCAGTTCTTTCCGATGGTGAGCGGCTGGGGGTCCTGCGCCGCGTGCGGGTGGTCCGGCCCCGCGTAAACCTTAAGCTTCTTGAACGTCGCGTGCCCGAGCTTCGTCTTCGGCAACATGCCCCAGACGACCTTCTCGACGAGCTTGACGGAGTCTTTGGCGAGGAGGTCTTCGCGGCTGACGTTCTTGAGTCCGCCCGGCCATCCGGAGTGCCAATAGATCAGCTCTTCGCCCTTCTTGCCCGTCATGACGACCTTGTCCGCGTTCACGATCACGACAAAGTCGCCGCAATCCATGTTGTAGGTGAAGGTCGGCTTGTGCTTGCCGCGAAGGATCTGCGCGACTTGACCAGCCAGTCGCCCGATCGGCACACCCGCGGCGTCGACCACGTGCCATTTCTGCTCGATCGTGCTCGGCGTCGCCGTATACGTCCTGTTCATCCGGTTCCTCTGAAATCTAGCGGGAAGTCATCGCCGGGCATACGCCGACGCGCGAAAGCTTCCGCGTGGAACGCAGAAGATACCCGGTCCCGTCCGAACCTGCGACGGACCTACGCGGCGGACGCGTCGGCCGGAGGACCATCGGCGTAGAAAGAACCGAGGGATTGCGGGCGGGAAGCCTGCGGGCGACGTGTCCGGACCCTGTCTGGGGAGATGATATGACACGTTTCGGTCTTCAGTGCCGAGCCGCCCTTGCGGCCGGCCTTCTTGGTCCGACGATGGCCATGGCGTCGACGGTCGGAGACAGCTTCGACGATGGTCGCACGGACGCGACTCTGTGGACCGTCCAAACGGAAGGCGGACCTACGATCCGCGAAACCGGAGGGTCCTGCACGGTCGAGGTTCCAGCGACCTCCTCCGGATCGATCTTCTACGCACGGTACGTCAGCGTCCCGATGTTCGTCGGGGACTTCGACGCCAAGGTCGACTACGCGCTCGATCTTTGGCCTGCGGGCAACGGTTTACGGGTCGGACTTTCGATCGAGGACGCCGATTCGGGCATGGCGTGCGAGCGTACGAACTTCGGGCCCGGCCTCCAGGAGGTCTACCTAGCAGACTTCGGGGCCTATACCCTGTGGTTCCCGACGTCGGATACGAGCGGCTCGTTGCGCTGGGTTCGAACGGGCGAGAACGTGGCAGCCTATTGCCTTCAAAACGGCGAATGGACGCTGATCGGGGGCAGCCATGGTTCCGGTGGGCCCGTCCGACTGACGCTCTGGGTCTGGAGCCACGACGGCAATTTCGGACATCAGGACGCCCGCATCCTGTTCGACGACTTCTTCGTCCAAGACTCGGCCTCTCACCGACGGATTGCGCCGGAAACAGAGACCGTCCGGACGGGAAAAGTCCGTTCGGGCACGCTGCAAGATCTCGCCGACGATGACGACTCGTCCCAGATCCTGGCCAAATTCCTGGTGCCGAACATGTCGGCACCGATCGTACGCGTCGACTTGACGTACCGGTCCGACTTGCTGCAACCGAAGGCCTTGTCCAGCGTGATCCGTATGCGCCACAAGAACGCCGGGAGCTACGTCCTCCGGACGTTCCAGTTCGATTACCCGGCCCAATCGTTCGTGGAGACGATGTCTGGTCGACCGACCCAAGCCGCTTACGGGAATTTCATCGCGCCGTGCCAGGGCGTCCTGAGCCGCTTCGTCCGTCAGGACGACGGGCAGACAGGGGTGCGTTTCGAAATCGCCGTGACGGGCCTCGCTTCCGCACAGCTGCCGGCTTTCGAATTCGAGTTCGCCGATCAGTTCGTGGCAGAGTGACCGACCGTCGAGGGTCCGATTCCGTATGCGGTCCCGTCTTCGTCTGACCGCACGTGCTCGCGGGGATGCCTCCCGTATCGGACCCTCATCAACGTCAGACCCTTGGCCGGAAGCACGACCGGTCGATGGATAGGGCTCGAACGCCCCTCGACCAAGAGCCGGGCGATCGAGCCGGGCTCGCGGGCCCCACGGCCGACTTCGACCAGTCCCCCGCTGATGCGACGCATCATGCCCCTGGCGAAGGCAGTGCCGACGATGTCGATCCGGACCTCGTCCGACACCTTCGTGACCCGGACAGAAAACAACTCGCGCACCGTGTTGGCCCCTGGCGGGACAAGTTGCGTAAAGGCGAAGAAGTCGTGCGATCCGACTAAGGACAAGGCCGAAAGTTGCATGCTTTCGACGTCGAGCGCCCGTCCGTGCCAGTGGGAAGTCCGGTCTGAAAACGGGTCTCGCTTCCCGCATCGGACCTTGTATCGGTACCACCTGTCGACGGCCCAGAACCGCGAATGAAAGTCGGAAGGAACGACCTGCGCACGGACGACGGCAACATCCGGGGGCAACAGGTCGTTAGCGGCACGCACCCACTTCTCGGGCAGGATCGGCCGGCCGGTGTCGAAGTGGCAGACCTGTCCTCGGGCGTGGGCACCGCTGTCGGTCCGGCTGGCGCCGACGACTTCGATCTCTTCGTCTGCGACTTCCGAAACAGCGAGGGAGAGCGTACTTTGAACCGTACGCTCTCCCTCTTGCGGCGCCCAGCCGCAGAAGTCCGTCCCGTCGTACGCGACGACGAGCTTGATCCTTCTCTTAGTCCCGGACAAGTTCGAGGACGGCGGTGTCGGCACCGTCGCCGCGCCTCGTCCCGGTGCGGGTCAGGCGGGTGTACCCGCCGTTCCGACTCTTGTACATCGGGGCCACGTTCTTGAAGAGGTGGTTGACGAGGTCCTCACCGTTGATGAGGCTCCGCTCCTGCAGGATCTGCAGTTTCTCCGTTTCGGTCTTGCCCGCCAGGATCTTGGTGGGAAGGACGCTGGAGCGGCTGTGTCCGACGAGGACTTTGCGGGTCTCGCGCCTGGCGGCGACCGAGTCGTCCTTGGCCGTCGTGATGAGCTTCTCCACGACCCGGCGGAGTTCCTTGGCCCGGCCGAGGGTCGTGTGGACGTAGCCCGTGCGGATCATCTGCCGTGCGAGGTTGCTGAGCAACGCACGGCGCTGGTCGCTCGGGAGGCCCAGCTTTCGTCGGTCGATCTTATGGTTCATGCCGCGTCACCTGTCAGGTCAGAAGTCGTCTTCGTCATCGAGCATGTCCAGGCTCACGTAGCCGCCCTTGGCCGCTTTGAGCTGGAGTCCGTGCTCATTGAGCTTGTCCCTGACTTCCAGAAGGGACTTCTTGCCGAAGCCGCGGATGCTCGTGAGGTCTGCTTCGTTCACGATCGCGAGCTGGCGAAGGTTAAGGATCCCGGCGCGGCGGAGGCAGTTGAAGGTGCGCTGGCTGAACTCGAGTTCCTCGAGTTTCAGGTCGGGCACGTTCGCCAGTTCCGGCGCGAGAAGGTCGTCCTCGTCGATTCCGATCTCGGCGTTCGCACGCCCGAGTTCGAAGAACATCTTGAAATACTTGTCGAGGATATGGGCGGCCTGCGTGACCGCGTCGTTCGGCGGGACGGCCCCGTTCGTCCACACGTCGAGCACCAGGCGCTCATAGTCCGTGCGTTGTCCCACGCGGGTGGCTTCGACCACGTAGTTCACTTTCTTTACAGGTGTGAACTGCGAGCCGGACGGGATGATCCCGATCACGCCCTTGTACCGTTCTTGCCTTTCGGGAAGCACGTAGCCCGTGCCCCAACCGACATAAAGTTCGGCATTGAGGGTGGCCTTGGGGTCGCTGATCGTGGCCAGGTAGCACTCAGGGTTCATGATGCTGACCCCCGTCGGGCACTGGACGTCGGCACCGGTCACCCGGCCAGGGCCCTTGACTTCGAGCCGTAGAACCGTCTCTTCAGGCGGGACGCCTTCGCAATCGATCCGGATCGCGAGTTCCTTCAGGTTGAGAAGGAATTCGGTCGTGTCCTCCTTCGCGCCGGGGATCGGCGCGAACTCGTGGAACACCTTGTCGATCTTGACGGCCGTGACGGCCGCGCCCTGGATGCTGCTCAGCAGGACGCGCCGGAGCGCGTTGCCGATCGTCTGGCCGTAGCCGCGCTCGAGCGGTTCGAGCACGAACTTTGCGAACTCGTTAGAAATCTCAAGGGTCTGGATGTGCGGCATGTTTCTTTAGACCCGGCGCTTCTTGGGCGGCCGGCAACCGTTGTGGGGCACTTTCGTGACGTCGCGGATCGAGACGACCTGGAGTCCCGTCGCGTTGAGCGACCGGATCGCGGTCTCGCGTCCTCCACCGGGGCCCGAGACGAAGACGTCGACCGTCTCCATGCCGTGCTCCAGGGCCTTTTGGGCGGCCCGCTCGGCGCTCAGTTGCGCTGCGAACGGCGTGCCCTTGCGGCTCCCTTTGAACCCGACGTTGCCGCTGCTTCCCCAGCACAGCGCGTTACCCTGCGGGTCGGTGATGGTCACGATCGTGTTGTTGAACGACGAGTGGATGTAGGCGTTGCCGTGGGCGACCTGCCTCTTGTCTTTCTGCTTGCCTCGGGACGTGGGTTTGCGTGCCATGTCTTACTTCTTGGCCTTCTTCTTACCGGCGACGGTCTTGGCCTTGCCCTTGCGGGTCCTGGCGTTGCTCCGCGTGCGCTGGCCCCGGGTCGGTAGGCCACGGCGGTGGCGCAGACCGCGGTAGCTGCCGATCTCGATCAGGCGGCGGATGTTCGAATAGACTTCGCGGCGCAGGTCGCCTTCGACCTCATAGTCCTCGTCGATGACGTTACGGAGTTTGCCGACTTCGTCGTCGCTGAGGTCGCGGACTTTCTTGCGAGGGTCGAGGCCCGTCTTTTCGACGATCTCGGACGCCCGCTTCGGGCCGATGCCGTAAATGGACTGGATGCCGTAATAGACGCCCTTGTCCCTGGGGAGGTCAACACCTGCGATACGCGCCATTCTGTTCTTCTCTTATCCTTGTCGCTGCTTGTGCTTCGGGTTCACGCAGATCACCCTCACGACGCCTTCGCGCTTGATGATCTTGCACTTGTCACAAATCTTTTTCACACTGGCCCTGACTTTCATGAATCGCCACCTGCCTTCTGGTGCGGGCCATCGGCCTGCCCCGTTCCCGGCCCGCCCTTCCGGCCCGGACCGCGAATCTTTGCCGGGCTTTGGGCCGTCCTTTCCGACGGCGACCCGTGCCGCGCACGGGACGCTTAGTCCTGGCGCGAAGGTGGATTGTACCAGCCCCTCCCCTCGGATGGCTATGCCCTGAGGCCGCCGCCCCTGCACCGCCGCGAGAACGGGACCTTTGCCGACCGCCCCTTGCCGTCAAGACCGCGTCCCACTGTGCTCCCCTGCACGATATGTAGACAAAACGTGACATATGTAGTAGCATGTCTACATGTCGGCGCAGCCGCTGCTCTTCGATACGCCTCCTCTGGTCCAGGCGCCGGAGCGAATAGGTCAGGCCCGGGTCGTCCGAAGGCTCGCCCGCCAAGTCTTGACACGGCCGACCGGCATGCTCAAGGGACTGGACTTTACGCTGAACCCGTACTCCGGGTGCACGTTCGGGTGCGAGTATTGCTACGCGGCGTTCTTCCAGCCCGACGAGGACAAGGCGCGCGAGTGGGGGCTCTGGGTCGAAGTCAAGGAGAACGCCCTGGCCTTGATCTGCCAGGAACCGAGGCTGGCCGGTGCGAGCGTCATGGTCGGTTCCGTGACCGATCCCTATCAACCCTTGGAGCGGGAGACCCGGCTCACGCGATCGCTCCTCGAGCACATGGCCGGACTCCGACCACAGCCGAAAGTGCGCGTCCAGACCCGTTCGCCCCTCGTCTCGCGGGATGCCGACGTGCTCCTCCGGTTCTCTGACCTGAGGGTCGGAATGTCCGTGACGACGGACTCGGACGAGGTGCGAAAGCGGTACGAACCGAAGTGCGCGAGCATCGGGAGAAGGCTTCAGGCCGTCCGCGAACTGGCCGCGGCCGGCGTCGAGGTCACTGTCAGCATCGCTCCGATGCTTCCGATCACGGACGTCGCGGCCTTTGCGAAGGCCGTCCGGGAAAGCGGGGCCTCACGGATCTGGACCGGGTACTTCCATCCGGGAACCAGGAAGTTCGCTTCCGGCACGAGGGAAAACGCTCTCGTCCTGGCCAAACAAGACGGCTGGACCTTCGAGCGGTACGTCGAAACGTCGCTAGCCCTCAAAAAGCTCCTGCCCGACCTTGTGGTGAAGCCGTCGGAGGAGGGCGGCAGTCCTTAGCGGTACCGGTATACGATACGGGCGCGGGTCAGGTCGTACGGAGAGACGCTGACGCGGACCTTGTCGCCGTTCAAGATCCGGATCCAATGCTTGCGCATCTTGCCGCTGACGTAGCAAAGGATTTCGTTGCCCGTGTCTTCGAGCTTGACCCGGAACTGGGCGTTGGGAAGGTTCTCGACGACGACACCGTCGAGCTCGATGCCTTCTTCCTTGTCGGAATCTTCCGTCTTCTTTTTGACCGGACCTCGATATCTGCCTCTGCCTGCCATGCGTGTTATTCGACCGTCAGCACCTCGGGGCCTTCACGAGTGACGGCGACCGTGTGCTCGAAGTGTGCGCTGAGTTTACCGTCTTTCGTGACCATGGTCCAGCCGTCGTCGAGCGTGACGACGTCTTTGGTTCCTTCGTTGACCATCGGCTCGATGCAGATCGTCGTCCCTTCGCGCAACATGGCGCCGGAACTGCACTTCCCGAAATTGGGCACGCTCGGTTCTTCGTGGAGGCTCCGTCCGATCCCGTGTCCGACGAGCTCGCGGACCACGGAATAGCCGTTCGATTCGACGTACTTCTGGACGGTGCAGGAGATCTCTCCGACCTTGTTGCCGACTTTAGCCTTCGCGATCCCTTGCCACATCGATTCCTCCGTGATCTTCAAGAGCCGTTCCGCCGCCTTCGACACGGGGCCGACGGCGAACGTCCAGGCGCTGTCCGCATGAAAACCGTCTTTGAGGACGCCGAAGTCGAGGTCGATGATGTCGCCGTCCTGCAGGACGCGGTCGTCCGGGATCCCGTGAATGACGACGTCGTTCACGCTGATGCAAGCCGTCGCGGGGTAGCCCCGGTATCCCAGAAAACTCGGTAGCGCGCCCTTTTCGCGGATCAGCTTTTCCGCCAGTTCGTCGAGCATCTTCGGGGTCGTCTTACCGGGCTCGATGGCCTCGGCGCACAAGCGCATCGTCCGGGCCAAAATCCGCCCCGACTCGCGCATCTTGGCGATTTCGCTGTCCTTTTTCAGGATGATCAAACGCCTAACCCCGTCACGATCGCCTGGAACACGCGGTCGGGTTCTTGAGCCGCGTCGACCCGGATCAACTGGCCACGAGACGCGTAATAGTCTACGACGGGCTGGGTGTTCTCCCAAAAGACGCGGAGCCGCTCCATGATCGTTTCGGGCTTGTCGTCTTCACGGACCACAAGGGGGCTGTTGCACTTGTCGCAGATGCCCTCCCTTTTGGGCGGCTTGTTCACACTGTGGTAGATCTCGCCGCACTTCGTGCAACCGACCCGGCCGCTCAACCGACGGACGACGACGTCGTCTTCGATCTCGAGCGAGACGACGCCGTTGAGCGGGATCTCCTCGTGCTTCAACTCTTCGTCAAGGGCCTCGGCCTGACGCACGGTGCGGGGAAAACCGTCGAGGACGAAACCATGTTTCCGCACTTCGTCCGAGCGGATCCGCTTGACCATCATTTGGATCGTCACGCCGTTCGGGACCAGCTCGCCCCGGTCGATATAGCTCTTCGCGAGCTGGCCAAGGTCCGTCTCGGCTTCGATCTCGGAACGAAAGATGACCCCGGACGACAACGGCTTGACCCCGAGCCGTTCCTGGAGCATTTGTGCTTGCGTCCCCTTACCGACGCCCGGCGGTCCGACCAAGATCATTCGGATGGGCATGGGCGCAGTTTACTTGAGCCCCTCGTAGGGTTCAGGCGACACGTGAGGCCCGGCCCGTGTACGCGCTTTCGTACCCGGCGATGGCGACGGCGGACGCCCTGAGACCGTCCTCCGCCGTGACGCTCGGAGGCCTGCCTGTGGTCACGGCCTTCAAGAACTCGCCGACCATCGCTCCGTCGAGGTCGGACGCGGTGCCGAGGTTCCGATACCGGTCGGTCAACTCGGAAACGCCTTGGCCGAAGAGGTCCGCTTCGATGACGCCCTTCTCACCTAAGACTTTCAGGGTCACGTCGCCCCAAGTCCGGTAGTTTTGGGGTCGCGACCAGCTCGAATCGATGGTCGCGAAGACGCCGGACGGGTAGCCCAAAGTCAAATGGGCGGTGTCGTCGAACTCTTGCGAGTACATGTTCGTCCCGGTTTGGGAGACGACCGTCTCGGGCGCCTCGCCGAGCAACCGCCATAACAGGTCGGCGACGTGGACGACATGGTCGATCATCGCGCCGCCGCCAGACAGTTCGGCGCGAGTGAACCACCCGAACGGGCACGTGCCCCGGTTCGTCGCGTTGACGGCGAGGACACGGCCGATGTCTCCGGCGCGGACACGCTGGAGCAGCCGTTGGAAGACCGGTGAGAACGGACACGGGAAGGCGGTCATGACCATGACCTCCGTGGTTTGGACCGCGTGCCGGATCCGATCGGCATGCTCGCGGCTCGGCGCGAGCGGCTTCTCGCAGAGGACGGGCTTGCCCGCCTGGGCGGCCGCTTCGATCAGCTCGGCATGGAGCATGTTCTCGGAGCAGACGACCACGGCGTCACACTGGCCGAGCAGGTCCTCCGAGTTCGCGAACAACGCTCCTCCCCATTGCTCGAGGATCGGACGGGCCCGTTCTGGGTCCGGGTCTGCGACGCCCACAAAGGTCGCGTCGGGTCGGGTCGACAGGGCGCGCGCGTATCCGGACGCGTGGACGTGGGCCGCGCTGAGCATGCCGACTCGGAGCATGGGCCCATTATGATCGCCCACTTGGTCGGTGCATCCACCACGGTGGACCTCGGCAGCGTCCTTGGTCCTTGACGCGGCCGGGTCTCAGGGCCTGACTTGAAACGGACCGCCGAGCCGGTTCATACTGAGCGTCCTCTCGGGCGGTTAGCTCAGTGGTAGAGCACTACAATGACACTGTAGGGGTCACAGG
>JAFDWQ010000002.1 GCA_018268395.1 Armatimonadota bacterium
CCGACGATGAGCACGCGGCCGCGGGCGTAGTCGCTCTTGAACTGCCGCACGCTCGCTTCGACCTGGGCCAGACCCGCTTCCCACGTCGGCGAGGAGGGGTACTTGGCCCCGGGCGCGAGGCGGAAGAGGCCCGCGATGTCCTTGGGCAGCACGATCTTGCCGCCCCAATCGAAGCGGGAGGCGGGCTTTCCCGATGGCCGGCCCGTGCAGCACTCGTAGAGGAGAGGCCAGACCGTCGCCTTCTGGCCCGTCGCCTGGAGGTACGGGGCGACCGTCCGCAGCGCCCGCGGGGAGGGCGAGACGAGGATCAGGTCGAACTTCGGCAGTTTTTGCAGGGCTGCGGTGAGGGTCCGGACTTGCTTGGCGCCCTTGGCGCTAAAGGTGTCGATCGTCCGCGAGTTGTACTTGCCCGTCGCATTGGCCACGGTCTCACCGTGTCGGACGAACGTGAGCCGGCAAGGAGCGGCGACGGCCAAGGCGAGGGCGGTGAGCACGTGCGAAGGATACAAGCCCTCGCGGAGGACGGTCTAGGAGGCCCCGGCGGGTTTGCGGGCCTCAGCGTCGCCGAAGGCGGCCGCCCGCCATGTTGCGCAGCTTGATGAACGCGCCGACGACCACGAGCACGGGCGCGAGCACTTCCAGGATTCGGATCGCGCTGCCAGCGGATTCGTCGACCATGCGGACGATGCCGGTCGTTCGTGCGCCGACTTCGGTCGTGACGGCGTTCACCTGGTCCGCGATGCCCTTGACCTTGTCCGTGAGCTGTTCGACTTTGCCCGTGAGGTTCTTGACCTGGATCGAAATGTCCCGAAGGATGAGCAACAGGAAGAACGCGATGGCCCCGTAGACGAGGAAGACCACGCTTCCGATCAACGCGTATATCCCGACGGACGTCGTCACCCAAGTTGGAACCGTCATCGCACCACCTTCCCTCTTACAGTCGTCGTTTTCGCGGCGGGGAGCAGGACCGGGCACTCGTTCCGGCCGTCTTCACCCGACACCGTCGCACCTTCGACCTCGACGTTCCGCCCCCAAAGGCCGACGAACCGGATCACGGCGCGGACGTCTTTGTCACACGGATTGTGGACGTCCGCTTCGAACCACCGCTTGCGGATGTCGAGCCGCAGTTCCTTGAACGTCCCGAACGTCAGTTCGAACTCCACGCCGATCTGACGGAGGACGATCCTCCGGCCGACGCCTTCCCACGGCCGCACGACGACCTTGTCCTCGTCCTGTTCGGTGTGGCAGCCGAACGTGAACGTGCCTTGAACGCGGTTCGGCAGCACGTACGACCCGACTCCGCGCAGATAGTGGAACAGTCCGAGCCCAGAGGCGCCTGTGAAGACGTTGTATCCGGCGTGCTTGGACGAGAGGTCGGGGCAGTAGCACATCGAGGCCGCGCCGTCCCGACGGACGAGCGCCCAGGGGCCCATCATGCCGCCGAACGCCATCCTCATGTAGCTTTCCGGCAGGGCGAGATAGTCGCGGTCCATCAGTCCGAAGAAGATCAGCGAATTCGGGATCGTAGTGTGAGCGAGGCAGAGTTCGCCGCGGTCCAAGAGCGACTTCAGCGGGGTCGAGTCCGCGCCGTCCCAGTTCCGTTTGTCGCTGCCGTACCACCACCAGCTCGGTGCCAAGCTCCGTGTCGCGAAGGCGCACCGGACGGTCCTTTCGAGATGTTCGTCGTTCGCCTTGAAGCGTGCAGCGGCAAACACCTCTTCAAAGCCCGAAGTGTCGAGGACGGACTCTCCGGCATAGGGGAACTGGAGCTTCATGAGCTCCGTCGCCTTAAAGTCGATGCACCGTGCGAGTTCGTCGGCCTCGGCGGTCATCCCTTCCCTCTTCAGGTCGGCGAGAAGGTCGTGGATCCGGGAAAACCCTAAGACGCCGACCGTCCGGACATAGAGACGCCATCCTTGTTGGAACATCGCCAGCGCCGTTTCGCACGCCATGGAGAGGTACTCGCCGGCCGGACGGGCCGTCTCGCCATATGTCGACGCGATGCGGTAGAGGGCGTGGTAGAAGTTGAAGACGTGGGGATAGCCGAGCGGACGGCCGAAGTAAGTCGCGGTCGCGCCCCACTGCTCGATGACGCTGCCGACGGCAAAGCTGGCCGGGTTCTGGACGTCGTCCAGCAGGAACTCGTCGATGTAGCGGTCGAGGATCGCGATCTCGCCCCGGTCGGGGTAGAGCGCGTTCTTTTCAGCCAGATAGAGGGCATCCGCCAGGCTGCACTCGATGCCGGACGCGTCCGCGTACTCCTCGGCGTCCGTGACAGGCTTGTTCTCGGAGATGTTGGTGAGCGTGATGGCGCCTTTGAGCGCCGACTCCGGATCGTTGACGACCTGGTTCCCGGCGATGTACGCGGCGCGCTTTTTGATCAGGTTCTCGATCGGCTCGGTGAACATCAGGTGGGCGTGGCACGCCACGCCGTCGTCGTCCTCGAAGGTGACGCGGACGGGGCCGGTTTCCACAGGCTTGACGAAGCAGAAGCCCGATTCTTCGTCGACGTCCGTTTCGGTCGCAGCGTCCCTGCTGAGCCAGAAGTGTTTCGGGGACGTTCCGCTCACTTCCACGGCGATGCCGACGTCCGTGGGCGCGACCGCGCTCGGAAGTAGCCGGACAGCGGGCTTACCGCAGGTCACGAGCGTCTGGTGGAGGCCCTCCTGCTTGTCGCTTTCGGTCGGAACGAACCGCATTTGGACGTTCCGGCTGTCTCCGGGTTCGAGGATGAGCGACGTGTGTTCGTTCGCCCAGTTCGGCCACTGCTCGCGTTCGACCGTGGCCTTGCTGTACGCATAGACGACGGGGATCCCTTCCCACTGGTAAGGCGTGTTCAAGCTGGACGGGACGTGAGCGAAAAACTCCCATCCCGTGTTCTTGCCCGGAAAGACGAGGAGTCCGGGCGGCTCCGCCGTCATCCGTTGGGCGAACACCCAGCTCGCCCCGCCTCCGATGTACTTGTGGACGTAGACGCGGCTCGTCCAAAGTCGCCGGAGCTGGTCGTCGTTCCAGCCGAAACCGTCGTAGAAGTTGTTGAACGCCAAGGGGAAGCCGAGTTCGCCGATCTCGATGCTGATCCGTCCCCGGTTCTTGATCTCGAGGTCCCAAACGATCTGGGGAAAGCCCGCGATCTCTTCGTACCATCGCGCCCGGCCCTGGATGTCCTCAAGGAACGGGAACTCGTAGTCGAAAGCGACGATGCCGGGCTCTCCGTCCTCCTCACCTAGGGGGAAGAGGTGCTGTGCGGAACTGTTCCGGGACAGCACCCAAGGCTGGTCGGGGCCTGTCCGGGCGCCGATCAGGATCGTGCCGGGAAGATAGTCGTCCGAGTTCTCCTCGTTAAAGAGCACGGGTGGAAGGACGAACTGAAAGTCTTCGCCTTCGTCAGGAAGCGCGGGATCGCTCGCCCAGAGCTGGGTCACGCGCCCGCCGTTTCCGAACTCCAAGGAGACCAAGTTTCCCGTGAGGTCTGAACGTTCGTCCTCAAATCGGTCCATGGAGGTACAGGCGAGCATACCTGCGGATAAACTTTCGGGCCGATGGCGAAGCGGGTCGTGACGGTCGTCGGAGCGGGCAACATGCGTTGCGCGCCGGCCGTCGCGTCCGGTTTGGCGGTCTGGTGTCCGGACGAACTCGCCGACATTCGGCTGTACGACACCAACGAGGAGCGCCTCGATCTGGCCGACAGGCTCGTCCGCGAATGCCTCGAGCGTGAAGACGTCGGGTTTCCGGTCGTCTCCGGATCCGGCCTAGACGAGGCGATGGACGGGGCGACGGACGTCGTCTTCACCGTGTACGAAGATTGCGCACGACGGTTCTTCGGCTTGCAGGAGGCCCGACTGTACGATCCGGTCGACCCGCTGTCGCCATCCGACCAGGTCCGGGGAGACCCCAACAAGCCGACGTCGCCGGAAAACCTGAGCGAACGGATGCGACAGATCCTCTCCAGCCCGCTCGAAGCGCACTCGAGCCGTGACGAGGTCGTCAAAGCGATGGTGGACCAGGTCCTGCCCTTGGTCCCCAATGATGCGCGGATCTTGTCACTCTTACGAGGTGTCCTTCTTCCAGCGGAGCGGCCTCACCTCCATCTCAACTGGCCGAACCCGCTCGAACCGGACCAGATCGTCCTCGTTCCCCACCAGATCCTGCGGTGGATCCATGGCGACGCCGGCCTGGACGACCTGATCGATACGTCCCGCCGTTCTCCCCTCGTCGACTGGCTGCGTCAAGCCGACCGTTAGAAGAACGGTAACTTTCCCAGAGGTCGGCACGCACCTTCGGTGCGATATCATGGAGGTGTCATGTTCACCCTGGCTCTCACGTTCTCGGCCGCGTTGGCCGGAGGAGAGCTCCCCATCGTCGTCGAGGGAGAGCTGTGTCATCCAAACCGTCTTTTGGTCAAGGCACCCGTTAGCCGGGTGGCCTCGGTCGCGCCGGCTGCCGGACTGAAAGTCCTGAAAGGCCTTCCTGAGATCGGGTGGTCCGTCGTCCAAGTCCCAGACGGCCGCCTCCGACAAGCCAAAGCCTGGCTGGCAGCCCAAGCGGGCGTCCAAGAGGTCGAGTTCGACCGGGCGGCCAAGCTGGCCTACGAACCGAACGATCCGCTTTGGCCGGACCAGTGGCACATGCGCTCGATCCGCGCGGACAAAGCGTGGGACATCGACAAAGGCAACAGCAGCGTCGTCGTCGCGGTCATCGATACGGGGGTCCTTCGGACTCACGAAGACCTGGCCTCCAACATGTGGGAGAACACTGCCGAGATCGCGGGCAACGGTCTGGACGACGACGGTAACGGCTATATCGACGACCGCTACGGCTGGGACTTCGCCTACAACGACAACGATCCCGAGGACGTCTGGGGGCACGGCACCCCTTGCGCGGGCCTCGTGGCCGCCGTCCAGGACAACAGCAAGGGCGGGTCGGGCGTCGCCCCTCGCGCCCGCATCATGGCGATCAAGGCCTGCAACCACGACGGTTACCTTTTCGACTCGTACCTCGTTCCCGGTTATGTCTATGCGGCGAACATGGGCGCAAAGGTGTTCTCGATGAGCTTCTTCTCCGACCGCGTCAGCCAAGCGGAGAAGGCGGCGATGGACTATGCGGTGTCGTTGGGCGTCCTCCCCGTCGCGGCGGCAGGCAACGCTTCCAGCGTCGTCCCCTTCTATCCTGGGGCCTACGAGAACGTCTTGAGCGTAGCGGCCGTGAACGGCTCGAACCAACGGTCGTGGTTCTCCGATTATGGTTCTTGGGTCGACGTCGCCGCTCCCGGAGAGGGACTGACGACGACCGGCTCGGGCGGAGGCTATGGCGGTTTCGGCGGAACGAGCGGGGCTTGCCCGCACGTCGCGGGCGCGGCCGCCCTCTTGTTCGCCGCAGGAGGCTCGCCGACGGCGGAACAGGTCCGGACCGCCTTGGAAGACACGGCCACGACGCTCGACCAGCCGCCCTACGGCGAGTTCGCGAACTACGGCCTCATCAACGTCCAGTCGGCCCTGCAGGCCTTGCTCGCCGGATCGACGACGCCCAAGCCTGCGGTCGTGAGGTACGTGTCGACGATGGGCCGGGGGCCCGCCGTCACCGGAATCGGGACCGCCGGCTCTCAAAGGGCTCGGATCTACGGTCGCGGCTTCCAAGCTCTGACCAATCTGATCGTGAAGCGCGGCGGTAAGTCCGTACCTGTCGTCGGGCGCTCCCGGGACTGGGTCGACTTTACGATCTCGCCGAAGCAGACGGGAGACCTGACGGTCTGGAACGGCCCGGTCCTCGTCGCGACGGTGCCGAACCCGCCCTCCCTCCGGACGTGCCATCCGCTCGTCGAAGCCTCGGAACCCTCGGCATGGGTCGACGGCGGGTTTTTCCAGACGGTCGTCGACGACGGTCAGGAGATGGTCGGTCATCCCGATGGAAACAATGAGATCGTCCTTCAAGGGACGTTCCGCAACTTGACGACCGTCCAGACGAACACTTTGCGGATCAACCGCAGGTATTCAGCGGCGGGCGGTACAGAGTACTTGCAGCTCTACGACTGGACGAGCAACAGCTATCCCTATGGCAACTGGGTCACGGTCTGGAGCGGCGCACCGGGGACGTCCCCTTCGACCACCGCCATCGGTGTTGCGCAGTTCTGGAAGTACGTCGACTTCGAGAAGACGACCTATTTCCGGCTTTATGCGACAGGCATCCCGGCCGGAACGACCGTCTCGATCGACAGCCTTCGCATCGAAGACGGACTTTGAGGTCACGGTAGGACGGCGTTCGCCTGGAAGCTGCGGACGCCGTTCACGCTGATCCCTATCTTGCCGACACGGGCGTCGAGAAGCAGGCTCGCCGGGAGCCGCTGTCCGTTGAGGACGAAAAACGGCAAGGACCGGACCGGGATGTCGACGTCGCGGGTCACGTTCTCTCCGCCTTGTCCGCGGGGATGTCCGAAGGTGGCCGACCTCGGGCCGATATGGAGCTTTCCGACGAGCGAACAAGGGACATCGAACGTGAACGGGAGCGTCTGGCCGAACTCTTTCACGCCGAGACGTGCGGTCGCCATGAAGGTGACGGCCACAAGGTAGTCGCCTCCGCCGAGCGGGACCATGGTCGACGTCCGCGATCCGGTCTTTTGTGCGATGGTGAACGTATCGACCGTGACGAGTCCAAGGTTTAACGGTCGAAGGTGGTCGGCAAAGTCGCCCGTCGGCTTGATCGTTTTGAAGGCCGCGTTGTTCAAGGCGACAGTGGCCGAGAGGCGGATCCCTTGACGGTCCGGTATCCGGTCGGCGCGATAGTCGCTGAGGGTCGCCGTCAGCCGGGTGGTGTCCACGACGAGCCGGAACGTGCCTGCTGTCCGGACGAGCGCCGCATGGCCGAGTTCCAAGTAGGGTGCAGCCGGCACAGGATCGTTCTCCGAGACGCCCCAACCGTCGTCCCCGACCTTCGTCTGAGTACCGAAGGGCCGCTTGACAGCATCGAAGAGGCCCTGGAACGATCCGCGGGACCAGAACTGGACCCGAGTCGTCCCGTCCGTCCAAGTCTTCGCGGGATCGATTTCAAACCGGAGGTCTTGCGCGGCAGCGGGCCAAACGGTCGTCAGAAGGGCCGAGCCGAGTACGAATCGGGTCATGGCTGGTGTTTCCTTGCTCCTATTACGCCATGACTCCGGATCGCTTCCAAAGTTCTGGCGTCGTCAACGATTGGTGGGCCCGGTGGGGATCGAACCCACGACCAAGCGGTTATGAGCCACCTGCTCTCACCACTGAGCTACAGGCCCTTACACCGGTGAGTCTACCTATCCCCTTCGAACGACTCACGCAAGAGACGCCTGTCCGGAGGCTCCTTCCAGGTCGGGTTATACTGACTTCCCGACGCTCCATGGAGACCGCCGCGAAGCTCAACGAAACCGGCTGTTCGTTCCTCAGCCGGACTCCGGGATCGGCCTTCTGCCCGGAAGATTTTGCGACCGACGAGAAGCTCATGGTCGAGCAGGCCGAGCAGTTCAGTCGTAAGGAGGTCCTGCCCGTCGTCGAACGTCTCGACCACCAAGAGGACGGCCTGATGCCCGGTTTGATCCGGAAGGCGGGTCAGATCGGTTTTTGCGGCGTCGACACGCCTGAGAGTTACGGCGGCCTTGGTATGAGCAAGAACTTGGCGGCCCGGATCCTCGAGCACCTCTCCCTGAACGGTTCCTTCAGCGTCACCATCGGGGTCACGAGCGGCATCGCCCAACTCGGTCTGTCGCTGTTCGGCACAGACGACCAGAAGCGCCGCTACATCCCTCGCCTTGCGAGCGGCGAATGGATGGGCGCGTACTGCCTCAGCGAGCCGAACTCGGGTAGCGACGCCTTGTCGCTGTCGACGCGGGCGGTCCAAAAGGGCGACAAGTGGGTGCTCGACGGCACCAAGATGTGGATCAGCAACGCCAAGTGGGCCGAATTCTTCCTTGTCCTGGCGAAGATCGACGGTACGGATCTGGCCGCTTTCCTGGTCGAAAGGTCGTTCCCCGGGGTCAGCGTCGCCCGCGAAGAGCACAAGATGGGCCTGAAGGGATCTTCGACGGCCCGCGTCGTTTTAGAGAACGCCGAAGTCCCGCTCGAAAACCTGCTGTACGTTCCGGGCAAGGGCCACCACGTCGCTTTCAACGCCTTGAACATCGGTAGGTTCAAGCTCGCGGCGATGTCCCTAGGCCCGGCCCGAGACGCGATCCACGAAAGCTCTGGATACGCGAAAGACCGGAAGCAGTTCGGTTCGCCGTTGAGCAAGTTCGGCTTGATCCGTCAGAAGTTCGCGGACATGGCCGCGCTCTATTACGCGGCAGAATCGGCCCTCTACCGCACGGGTTCGAACATCGACGATGCCTTTTCCGCGATGGCGGGGACGGTGGACGGAAACCGGGCCGCGGCCGAGGAGTTCGCGGTCGAGTGCAGCGCGGTCAAAGTCCTCGCGACCGAAGTCGAGTCGATGATCGTCGACGAAGCGCTTCAGATCTATGGAGGATACGGGTTCACAGAGGAGTTCCCTCTCGCCCGGATCTACCGGGACGCCCGCGTCAGCAGGATCTATGAAGGCACGAACGAGATCAACAGGGTGTTCCTGGCCGACCGGCTCAAAAGAAAGGCCGACGAAGGCAAGGCGAGCCTTGAAGGTTCTGGCGACTCGTTCCTCAACGAGCTCACGACGAAGGCGTTCGACCGTTTCGCCAAAGACCAAGTCACTGTCGGCGCACTCAGCGACCTGCTGTTGCTGACGTTCGCAGAACAGTCGGCAAGGTTGCGGTCCGACCGGACAGGCGGGATCGGACGATGCGCTTACGAAAGGTTCGCGAACTGGGCGAACGTCCGTGGTGCCATGGCTTACCAGACCGTGACGGGCGAAGCCGTGTCGATACCTGCTCCGTTTCCCGGGCACGTGGACGACCTCGCGGACCGGGTCCTCGAGTCCCGGTCTCCCGTTTAAAGTGCGGTCAGCTCAGAAGGTGCGTGGGGTTCTCAAGGAACTTCCGCACGACGTTCATGAACTTGGCGCCGGTGGCCCCGTCGACCACGCGGTGGTCGAACGAACCCGTCATGTTCATCCGCCACCGGATTTCGATCGACTCGTCGTCGGTCGCCACAGGTTTGCGCCCGGCCGTGCTGACGGCCAGAATGGCCGCGTTCGGACCGTTGATGATGGCGGCGAAGTTGTCGACGCCGAGCATGCCCATGTTGCTGATCGAGAACGTCGAACCGCTCAGTTCGTCGAGCGACAGCTTGTTGTCCCTGGCCCGAGCCGCCAAGTCCTTGGACGCATGTGAGACCTGCCTCAAAGTCAGCGTGTCGGCGTCCCGGAGGACGGCCACGGTCAGGCCGTCATCGACCGCGACGGCCATGCCGATGTTGACGGCTCCTTTCAGCAGGACGTGGTCGCCGCCAAAGACGGCGTTGACCTCCGGCATCTCGCGGAGGGCCCGGGCACTGGCGGCGATGATGAAATCGTTGACGCTGACCGCACCGCTCTCTTCCTCTTTAAAGAAATCGCGAAGGGCCATGATCCGTTCGACGTCCACCTCGACGGTGACGTAGAAGTGGGGTGCTTCGCGCTTGCTTTGCAGCGTCCGTTCGGCGGTGATGCGACGGAGCGGGGTCAAGGCTACTTTCGTATCGGAGGCAGCGGCCGCAGGTGCCGTAACGGTTCCTCGCGGAGGTGCGCTCCCTATGGCGTCACGGACGTCCTTCTCGACGATCCGGCCACCCGGGCCCGAACCTTGGACACGGGCGATGTCGATGCCGGCTTCAGAGGCGATCTTCTTGGCAAGGGGGCTGGCCTTGACCCTACCGCCGTTGGGCGCTACAGGCGTGGCGGTCGCGACAGGCTCGACGGTGCGCTCGGCAGGGGGCGCCATCGCTTCTGCAGACCGGGCTGTCGTTGCCGCCGGTGCCGGAGCATCCGTCTTTCCGCCTCCCCAGCCCCCAGGAAGCGACTCTCCCGATTTGAGGACTGCGGCGATCGGCGTTCCCACAGGCACGGTCTGCCCCGCCTGAAGGATGATCCCGGCCAACGTACCGGAGGCGGGAGCCTCCATTTCCAGGGTCGCTTTGTCCGTCTGGATGTTGGCGATCGTCTCGCCGGACTTGACTGCGTCTCCCTCGTTCTTCAACCACTCGACGAGGGTGCCTTCCTCCATGCCGTCGCCCATCTTGGGCATGATCACTTCTGTCATGTTCGCTGGACCTTGCACGTCGGCAGACAGCGTCGTCGCCGGTCGCGTGAGATTACCTGCCGACCTTCGTCGGAAGACGAGAAAGGCCCCCGCCCCGTTCTGGGGCGAGGGCCGTTGAGCGACGAGACTGGGCCTTAGGCGGCGGCCTTCGGCGAGTTGTTGTAGGAGATGGGCTTGCAGAAGCTGCCCTTCTTGCCGTTGCTGTTGATCCAGCAGGCGCGGTACTGGACCTTGCCGTTGCCGGAGTAGTTGTGGACGAACGGGAAGTTCGCGCCCTGCGTGAGCTTCTTCCAGCTGTTGCTGCCGTTCTTGACCTCGACGTAGGCGGCCTTAGTGCCGCTCGGGAGCGAGAACGTGCCGTTCTTGCTGCTGCCGACGTAGACGTTCACGCCGCTCTTGGAGCCGGTGAACCACACGAACGGGGCCGCGGTCTTGACGTTAGACGTCGTCGACTTCGCGACCTTGGACGTCGAGCGGGCCGAAACGCGCTTCGTCGTCTTAGAGACGGCCTTGATCGCCTTCACGGCTTTGGAAGCCGGTTTGACGACGGCCTTCTTGACCGGGGTCGACGACTTGCTCGTGGCGACGGCCTTCTTGGCGACGGTCTTCTTGACGGTCGTCGCTTTGCGGGCGGTCGTGCGCTTCGCAGTCGTCTTGCCCTTGGCGACGATCGGTTTGGCCGTGTTGACCACCGGGGTCGACTTGATGACGGCCTTCTTGATCGCCGGCTTCTTGGCCGTGACCTTCTTGACCGTCGTTTTCTTCATGACCGGCTTGACCGTGGCGGCCGACTTGATGACGGTCTTCGCCCTCGGAGTGCTTCGGACGGCCGTCTTGGCCGGTGCCTTCTTGGTCGTGGCCTTCTTGGCCGCGATCTTCTTCGTGGCGACCTTCTTGGTCGCAGTCTTCGTCGTCTTCACGGCTTTGGCCGTGGTCTTCGGTGCTTTCTTCGCGGTGGACGTCTTCTTCGCGACCGTGGTGGTGGTCGTGCCGCCGAACCAGTTCGACCAGTTGCCGTCGAAATTCTTGTTGGCCGAGATCATGGAGACCATGTTCTGCATGTAGGCCTGATAGGTCGCGAACGCGGTCGTCTGGAACGACTTGTTCCAGGTGCCGTAAGCCTTGTAGCTAGCCTGCCAGTTCTTGTACCACTGGTTGACGAACTTGATGTCGCTGGCTTTGTAGCCATATTTCTTCGCGTTGGTGTTGAACGCTTTGTTGAAGTGCGTGAAGCACGTGTGGAAAGCGCTCCAGTTTTTCGGAAGGTTGTACGTTGCCAAGTTTCCTCTTTCCTCTGCCGTCAGGCGTCGTGGAGCCAGGTTGCACCTAGCTCGGACCGTCATTGGTGCATGGTCGGTAATCTTTTCGGGGAACTTTAGGTTTGGGTCCTAGAAACGGCCTCGCCCAGGTTCAAACTAGACGTAGGGACAACGATGCTCGCATTCCTTTTGGCGCAGGCGCCCGTCCAGACGACAGGGCCCGACATCGCCTATATCGCACGCTATTACACGCCCGAAAACAGCAAGGCCAAGAGCCGTTCCGCGGTGTACGTCTGCGACTGGACCGGCAAACGGACGCGGAAAGTCGCGACGCCAGAAAAGGACGTCTACGCCGTCGTCTGGGCGGGCTCCGGCCGCCTCGTGTGGTTCTGCGACGGCAAGACGGGGCCCGACGAAGTCTGGACGGCGACGCCCCAAGGGGCCGACGCCCGCCAGATCGGGACCGTCTCCAATCCCGAGCCGTGGCACAGCCACCCCGGAACGCCGTACTTCCAAGACGCCTCGGGGGTGGAACCCGTGTGGTACACGGTCACTCCGGAGGGGGCCCTCACGAAGACGACGACTCCGGTCTCGCCTTTTGCCGCCATCAGTCACGACCTTTCGTCGAAGGACGGCAAGTGGAGCCTACGGATCAACGACGACGACGAGGGGAAACTCGTCCTGTTCGACAGTCAGGGTGCTGCGAAGGACCTGGCCCACCAAGGAATGTTCTACGACGCGAAAGTCGAACCGGCCCGAGACCGGGTCTGGATCCGGACGCGCGACCACGACAGCACGACAGGCACGCACTTTTGGCTCTACACCGTCGACTGGGCAGGACGGCGGCTCGTGCCCCGGATCGAGGACTACGCCATGGCCGACTTTTGGCCGTCCCGTGACGAGACGGTGTACATGCTTCCCCGTTCCCTCGGCAAACTTGGGAAGAAGACGCAGGTCTGGGTCAGTCCGATGTTCGCGGGAAACGTCCGGACCGGACAGTTCAGGAAAATCGTTTCGGGCACGGTCTGGGTGCAGTGGGTCGCCCTGCAGCCTCGCTGAAAGCCGTCAGCGTCGGCGTTCCATCTGGGCCACGAACTGCTGGAAGTACTTCCGCGAATCCCAAGGTCCAGGCGCTGCTTCAGGGTGGTACTGGATGCTTTGCGCATCGGCATCGGGGATCCGGATGCCTTCGACCGTCCCATCGTTCAGGTTCACTTGCGTGACCTTTGCACCCGTGCCGGTCAAAGACGCCGGGTCGACCGCGTATCCGTGGTTTTGGCTTGTGATGGTCACGGTGCCGTCCTCCAAGTCTTGGACGGGATGGTTCGACCCCCGATGGCCGAATTTGAGCTTATACGTCGAGCCCCCGACCGCTTGGCACAAGACCTGGTTGCCTAAGCAGATTCCGAAGACGGGGAGTCGTCCGAGTAGGTCGCGCGCGGTCTGGACGACACGGCCCAGCCTTGCAGGATCGCCCGGGCCGGGAGAGAAGAGCACACCGTCCGGGTTCCAGCCGAGGATCTCGTCCGCCGTCGCTGTGGCGGGAAGGACGATCGTGCGGACGCCGAGGGCCGCGAACCTCCGCAGAATGTTGTACTTCAGGCCGCAGTCGACCGCGACCATCTTATGCCGCATGTCGCCGCTCGGCTCGTCGACGCCTTCCCTGCCCTCCCGGCCCCAGGCGTAGGGCGCGCGCGTGGTCACCTGATGGACGAAATCGGTTTCGTCGTAGCGCGTTGCGCCCTGGGCGGCGGCCAGGGCCGCTTCCGGCCCTTCGGTGCTGACGGCCCCCATGAGGACCCCCGAATTCCGGATATGGAGCGTCAGGGACCGGGTGTCGACACCCTGGATCGAGACGAGTCCCCGTTCGTGCAGAAAGTCGTCGAGAGGGCGCTTGCTCCGCCAGTTGCTAGGGTGTTCGCAGACCTCCTTACATACGATCGAGGTCGGTTGGATCCGGTCCGATTCGAAGTCGTCGTCGTTGATGCCGTAGTTCCCGATCAAGGGATACGTGAAGACGACGGCTTGTCCCGCGTAGCTGGGATCGGAAAGTATTTCCTGATAGCCGGTCATGCCCGTGTTGAACACGACCTCTCCGACGCTCGTCCCTTCGGCGCCGAGTCGGCGGCCGGCGAGGACGGTTCCGTCACTGAGGGCGAGGTGTGCGGTCAAGGGCCGCTCAGGACTATACCGTCCGGTGCGGCACCCGACCCGGCCCGTCCGGACACGTTTGCGACGACGGTCCCGGAATCGGAAAACCTCGTCTAGAATAAGGCCATGCGGTGCTTCAAGATCGCCCTCGTCTTTGCCGTCGTCTCGTCCAGCGCCGCTGCGCTCGCCCAGGCGAAACCCGCCGACGCCCTGATGAAGTCGGCCTTTGCCAAGGCCAAGTCCGAGAAGAAGGCCGTGTTCCTTTCGTTCCACGCGTCGTGGTGCGGATGGTGCCATAAGCTCGAAGGCTTTCTGAACAAGCCTGAGATCAAGTCGGTCTGGGACAAGCGCTTCGTGACGGTGTGGCTGACCGTCATGGAGAGCGAGGGAAAGAAGGCCGACGAGAACCCGGGCGGCGACGCCTGGCTCAAAAAGTACGGCGGTTCGTCCGAAGGCATTCCGTACTCGATCGTGTTCGACGCGGGCGGTAAAGCGCTCGCCGATTCGCGTGCGAACGGCAAGGCCGGCGGCAACATCGGGTACCCGGCCAAGCCGGAGGAGATCGCCTGGTTCATGTCGATGCTCGATAAGGTCAAATCCATGACCGCACAAGAGCGCGCGACCATCAAAAAGGCCCTCGAAGAAGAGGGTGCCAAGATCGGCGGCTAAGGTCAAGCTCGTGCGACGGCCGGGCCAGGGTGTTCCCTTGCCCGGTCCTTTTCGTCTTGCGGGAGCCCTCCGCCCGTCCGCGTCGTATAATCCAGCAAAGACATGTCTGACCGCGTGTACGTCTTCGACACGACCCTTCGCGACGGCGAGCAAAGCCCTGGCGTCCGGCTCTCGATGCCCGAGAAGCTCGAGATCGGGCACGCTCTGGTCGAACTCGGCGTCGACATTATCGAAGCCGGCTTCCCCATCAGTTCGCCCGGCGATTTCGAAGCGGTGAACATGCTCGCCCGTGAACTGCGAGGGGTCCAGGTCTGCGGCCTCACGCGAGCCCGTGAGAAAGACATCGACGTCGCTGGGGAAGCGCTCAAACCTGCCGAAGACCCGCGGATCCATACAGGCCTCGGAGTGAGTCAGAACCACCTTCAGCACAAGCTGAAGATGACGGCCGACCAGGCCCTTGAAACGGGGGTCAACGCCGTCAAGCACGCGCGCAAGTACACCGACAACATCGAGTACTTCATGGAGGATTCAGGCCGGGCCGACCGCGAATACGTGTACCGCGTCGTCGAGTCGGTCATCGCCGCGGGTGCGACGACGATCAACGTCCCGGACACCACGGGATACACCTATCCCGAGGAGTACCGTGCGCTCATGGCGGGCATCCGCAACAACGTGCCCAACATCGATAAGGCCGTTCTGAGCTGCCATTGCCACAACGACCTCGGCATGGCGACGGCCAATACCCTAGGCGGCGTCCTTGGTGGCGCGAGACAGGTCGAAGTCACGGTCAACGGGATCGGCGAGCGGGCCGGCAACACCGCGCTCGAAGAAGTCGTCATGAGCTTCCGGATCCGCCAAGACCTGTTTCAAGTCGACACTAAGGTGGACTCGACGAAGCTCCTGGCCGTCAGCAAGCTCGTCTCCAGACTGACCGGAATGATGGTCCAGCGGAACAAGGCCGTCGTGGGGGCGAACGCCTATGCCCACAGTTCCGGCATCCACCAGGACGGAGTCCTGAAAGAACGGTCGACCTACGAGATCATTGCGCCCGAACTCGTCGGCGCCGAGAAGAGCGAAATCATCCTGACCGCCCGGTCGGGCCGCCACGGGTTGAGGCACCGCTTGGCCGAAATGGGGTTCAGCTTCAACGAGGACCGTTTCGAAGACCTTTACAACCGGTTCTTGGAGGTCGCGGACACGAAGACGGAGGTCGGTGAAGAGGATTTGCGCGAACTCGTCTCAGCCTGAAAAAGCGTCCCTGACGGTCTGACGGCGGCGAAAAGTTCAATAAGTACCGTTCTGTCTACTTGTTTCGCTATGGTCAGGCCTATATAGTTGCGCTAATGCGCGGGGCATGACCGCGCGGGACCCGGTTCGGTGCAGTCCGTCCGGGAGGATACATAGCCCTATGTCCATAAAACGAGCCTTCACGCTCATCGAGCTTCTCGTCGTGATCGCGATCATCGCGATCCTGGCTGCGATCCTCTTCCCTGTGTTCGCGCAGGCGAAGGTCGCGGCGAAGGGAGCGGCCAGCATCAGCAACGACAAGCAGGTGTCGACCGCTTCGATGATCTATCTCACCGACTACGACGACCATCCCGTCCTCATGGCGCAAGGCGACGGGGACGCCCCGCTCCTCCTTCTCGGCAACCCGTACAAGCCGTGGGCCTACCTGTTGACGCCGTACTGCAAGAACAGCGACATCTTCCAAGACCCGCTGATCCAGAAGGAGCCGAACGACTTGGCCGCCCAGGGGGCGCCGGACAGCCTGATCTGGCAGTACCGCACCCAGTACGGCTATGCCTTCACGATCCATTCGCCGACGTTGCCCTCCGGGAACACCTGGATCACCACGCCGACGGTGCAGACCGCTCTCGCCCAACCCGCCGAGACGGTCATGTTCATCATGAAGAAGTCGCGGAACAGCAACCCCGACTGGCTTTGGGTCGGCTCCCTCATCTGGGGCGCCAACCTCGTCAACCCGCCGGTCCTGAACTTCAACGACACGCCCGTCGGAGTCGTCAACCCGCACTCTTACGTCGTGCCATACGGCTGCTGGGGAACGGGCTGCACGGCCTACTCGAGCCAGTCGGAAGAGGAAGGAAGCTTGACGGGCGGCGTCGCACTGCGCAAGGCGAAGAAATCGATCGTCGCCATGTCGGACGGCCATGTCAAAGTCATGTCGGCCGGAGCGTTGGCCGCAGGGACCGACTGGAGTCCGACGAAGGCCGGGTACACGGTCAAGCTGACCGAAAAGTCGCGCTACCTGTGGGACATGGACTGATGAAAGGCCTGACGCTCGTTCTTGGCCTCGCGCTCTTGGCCGGCTGCTCGTCGCAACCCGAACCGGCAGCCCAGCAGCCGCCCGTTAAGCCGGATCCGGTCAAGTCCGGTGACGGACCGGCACCGACGAAATCCGGCGGAGAGATCCAAATGAACCCGAACGCCGGTAAGGTCAATCAGCCCGGCAGCGCGCTCAACAACCGATAACACGCCACATGGAGAGGAACGGACGGCCCGCCTTCGAGAGAAGGCGGGCCGTTCCGGTTCGACGTGGCCCTTACTTGAAGAAGGCCATGGATTCGAGCTTGGCTTTGATCGACTGCAGAAAGCGTCCCGCCGTCAGTCCGTCCACCAGGCGGTGGTCGTAGGTCAGGACGATGTTCATCATCGAGCGCACCGCGATCATGTCGTTGACGATGACCGGGCGCTTCACGATCCCGTAGACCCCGATGATGCCGCTCTGGGGGGCGTTGATCATCGGCGTGCCCAGGATCGCCCCGTAGGAACCCGGATTGGTCAGAGTGAAGGTCGCGCCTTGGACGTCCTTCACGTCCAGCTTGTTGCCCCTGGCCCGGGAGGCGATGGACTCGAGGTCTCTGGCGATGTCGACCAAGGACTTGCTTTGGCAGTCCCGGATGACGGGGACGATCAGTCCGCCCTCACCCTTCTCGCCAAGGGAGACCGCGACGCCCATTTGCACGGTCCGATGGACGGTCACCTGGCCGTCGACGAGGCTCGCGTTGAGATACGGATATTCCGCTAAGGCCTCGGTGATCGCTTTGATGAAGAACGGCGTGTACGTGAGCTTGACCCCGTGCGTCGCGAGGAAGCTGTCCTTATTGACGTCGCGGAACTGGACGAGCGGCGTCACGTCGACCTCCGTCAGCGTGCTGACGACCGGGACTTGCGACGAACGCACCATCGCCTCAGCGATCATCTTGCGCATACCGACGAGGGCGTGCGTCTCGCTGTCCAGCCCACCGGCGGCCGCTTGCGGCTGGCTGAACGTCGGGACAGCGGCCTGCGCGGACAGCGCTGGAGCCGCGGCGCCCTTGCCGCGCTGCGAAAGGAAGCCCTCAAGGTCCTTCTTGTTGACCCGTCCACCGGCTCCCGAGCCATGGATCGAGGCGAGCTCGGATTCCTGGACGCCGTGTTCCTTAGCGATGGAGCGGACCAACGGCGAGTACCAGCGACGTCCGTCGGTCGCCGCAGCCGGCTGCGCTTCGGCAGCTTCTGGGGCCGGTGCGAAAGCGGCGGGGGTCTCTTCTTTAACGGGGCTCGCGGGAGCGCTCTCGACCGCGCCGGCTCCGTCGATCATGGATTGCGCTTTGGACTGGTCGGTTTCGATCAGGCCCATCGCGTGGAAGACCTCGACTTCACCGCCCTCCGGAATCAGGATCTGGACCAGGACGCCGCTCGCGGGCGCGCCCAGTTCCGTATTGACCTTGTCGGTCATGATCTCGACCACCGGTTCGTCTTCCTTGACGAATTCGCCGATCTTCTTAAGCCATCGGCTGACCGTGCCTTCGTGCACCGACTCGCCCAGTTCGGGCATGAGGATCTCTACCGGCATAGGTCAGATTCTACCGAAGGGGCGATCCGTGGCCCGGTTCCCCGAGTTTCGAACGAGGCCCTCGGCCTGACGGAGGGCCGTCGTCCATCTCTTCGCCCTGTCCTGGACGTCTTGCGGCAAGTCTTTCGAGACGTTCCGGCAAGCGAACGGGGCCGATGGTGGTCGGCAAGCTTCGATGTAGTCCAAGACTTTGCCGGCGAGCACAGCGTCGGTCGTCCAAGTCAATAGGGCGGTCACCGAACTGGAGTGCGGATCGTTTGCGACCGGCTTGCGATAGGGTTCTAGATGAGGGTCGAGCAAGATCTCGACCGCCGTCATCGTCGCGTCTTTGTCGCGTGTTTTCGTCAAGGCGGCCGCGAGCATTGCGACGCCTTCGGCGGCTTCTTCGACCTTCTCCTTCTCGAACAAAGCAACAAGAGCCTTCGTGTTGCCCTTTAGCCAAGCCAGCGACTTGGCCTTGTCGTTCCGCACCTTCCAGGCCACGAACCAGTCCAGGGGCCCTTCATCGGGGGCGGACGTGACGAACAGGCGGTTGTCGGCAAGCTTCAGGTCCGTCTTCGGATCGATCCTGAAGAGATTGCGCTCGACGACGGTGTACAGCTCACGAAGGTACATCCTGGGCGTCGGACCGGGAAGGAGGACCTTGCCGACGTCGTCGAGGCTGGCACGGTCGGTGACGATCCAAAGCCGGGTCTGGTCCCACGGCCCTTTGAACCTCGAATCGCGGGTCATGCGGGCCAGGTCGACGACGGCAGGCCGGGACGGCGGAACCAACCGATACTGTTTCCCCGGCTCCGGTTCTCGCTTCTTGATGTTCAGACAAAGCGTCCGGACGTCCTTGACGGCTCGGTCGAACACGTTCCATGGATTGGCCTCGACGTTGAGCGTCAGGGAACCGACGTTGCTGCCGGTCATGAACTCGATCGTGGCGTCCTCGACCAAGACGGTGTCTTGGAGCGAGCCGTCGACGCACTGGAACTCCCATCCGGCGGGAATGATCAGCTTGTCGCAGTCCGGCGGCTTGTTCGACACGGTCACGGTAAAGCGGTCCATCGACTGACCGACAAGCGTAAGGCCCAAGCCTTCGAGCCCTTTGCCGTCAAGACGGTGGCGGTCGTCGCCGTGCATGCAGACCAACCCTGTCCCGTTGTCGCCAGGTCCCCAGAAGCCGACTTCCTTGTCCTTGTCGTCGCTGACGATACTGCAGCGGCAGACGACCTCTTTGCCCTCGCCGTCCCGGACGCTGTCAGGGACGGGAACGGTTCCAGAGATCTTCGAAGTCCTGACAGGGCCTTGTGTCGTGACGACGGACCCGTCCGGCATACGGGTCTCCCGTTTCAGCGTATAGGTCAACACGCATTCAATGTCGTGCACATCGTAGACCTTCTGCTTGTACGAGCACGGATCTTGGTTCCAGCAGCCGAATTTAGCCTTCAGTTGGAGCGCGGGATCGGATTCGTACGCCTGTCCTCCCATGCGCTCGTAAGTCGCCGTCATCGCCGTGTACCCGTAGTTCCTTGTCTCGCTCATTCCGGTGAACCGGGCAACGTCTTGATCGAGCTGTTCCGGAACCTCCATGTCAGGGAACAGCGGTCCGAGCGAGACGTCGTGAATCGCCGTGCAGGGTGTGTCGCAACTCTGATCGCACTGTTCGTGCAGCAGGTGCTTCTTACCTCGGCAAAAGCCCCCGCATTGGAGGTCGTCGTTGCGGTAGATGGTCCTTCTGCCTTTATCGGTCCACTTCCAGCTGACTTCGAGCACCGTGAAGACGGTCTCGCCTTGCGGGCCGATCGACCATTGGCAACTACCGTCCGCCGGCAGCTTCTGGGCGAAGACCTGAACGGCCAGAACAAGTCCCAATCCGAGGGCGACAAGACGCATCAGGACGATTATAGGGGTTTCTCAACCGGAAAGACACCGGTGAAACCGAGTTTCTTCGCGCAGCTAACCCTTACCGTGACGGAGGTTCTTCAGGCTGGAACATGGAGGAAGCTCTTGAGGTCTTCTTCGCCGACTGCGGGCTCCCCAGGCGAGACGTTGTCCAACTTCCCTTCTTTCATCCAGGTCTCGAGTTCGTCCACTAACGAGAACAAGTGGTCGAAGGAATCGACGACGAAGAGCAACGGCTGGTAATGGTCGATCTCGAAGTACTGGTTGACGACCCACTCGAGCTGGACGGGATACCGTTGCACGTCGGGAGATTCGATGCTGTACTGGAGTTCGCCGAAGCTGGACAGCAAGCCGCTCCCATAGGCCCGGTGTCCGCCCGTAGCCTTGTCCTTCATGAGACCGAATTCGATGGTGAACCAGAAAAACCGTGCCATCGCTTTGATGACGCTCGTCAGCTTCCGAAGCTTTTCGTCCTTGTCCTGGATGCCTGCTGCGATGTCGGCCGCCGTATGGGCGCAGTCACCGAACTTGACGAGCGTATCGGCGAAGGCCTTGTCCGTATGCATCGGCACGTGGCCCGCGATGTCGTGGAAGATGTCCGGCTCGGGAAGATAGTCCAGTTTGGACGCGTCACGGATCGTGATCGTCGTCGGGAAATCGCGCTCACGGAGACAGTCGAAGAACTGGAACGCCGGGACGTAGCCGCTGACGGCCTTGGCCCGGAAACCGGTGAGGGGGCACAAGAACTTATTGACGTCGTCAAGCTTCGGCACCTGGTCCGGATCGAGGCACAGGTTTTCGATCCCTTTCAGAAAGTGCTCGTTGGCGTACTTGTGCCATTGAGGCACCATCCTGCTGAAGAGCTGCCGCCAAGCTTCATGGTTCTCGGTGGAATAGAGGTCGTACGGTTGCTCGATGTAGAGCCGACCGTGTTCCCTGGCGTCCTCGATGTAAGGCGCCCGGGTCGTGGTCATGCCGATGCCAGGGGGAAAGGTCGTCATCCGTTCAACCTCATAGGGCCGCGTCGCCCTCATTCTAGCAGGACGGGACTGACCGCTCCAGTGTGTCCGGACCTAGGTCAATCGAGCCCGAGAGCAGGCAGAAGCCTCGTCAGCGAGTCCATTTCCAGATCCGGCGTCGGACCTTCGGCAGGCTTGTCCTCAGGACGACCGGTCTTCGAGCTGGGAGGCACGTCGCTCGGCCTCCGGATCCATGCGGTCTGCCAACCGACTTCGATGGCCGGAAGCATGTCGTGCGCATAGCTGTTCCCGACGAAGAGGATCTCGCGACCTTTGCACCCGACCGCGAGTTCCGCTTTCCGCATGACCGACGGATGGGGTTTACCGACCCCCATCTCGCCTTCGATCAGGACATGGTCGAACAGATGGCCGATCTTCAAGGTCTCGATTTCTTGACGCTGGACGTCGGCGGGACCGTTCGTGATCAGTCCGAGGGGATAACGGCCGTGAAGGCGTTCGAGCACGCCCATGACCTCGGGGAACAACTTGAGCCGGGCGTCCCGTTCGCGACCGTAGGCGTCTCCGATCTTCCACGCCAGTTCGGCGTCCTTGATGCCGAGGGCTTCGAGCGACTCGTTGATCAGTTGGATGCGAGTGACGGAGCCTTGCGTCAGATAAATCTCGTACCAGTGGCTCGTTTTGAGTTCGTGGGCGAAGCGGCGGAACTCGTTCGCCCATGCGGCGAGCGACTCTTCCAGCGTGTGCCCGGGGACCGGATGGCGGCGCAGCGCCTCCGCCAGACCCGCCTTGGCCGCGTCCCAATAGCCGCAGAGAGTGTCGTCGAGGTCGAAGTAGACCGCCGATACCCCCTCCAGCCGCTTTGCTTCCACGGGAGGGATTGTGCGTCCTCCGTCCGGGCCATTGGGTCTGCTGGCCCGAAAAGGTGTAGGATGGCGCTCGATGCCGGAGCTTCCCGACGTCGAACTCTACGTCTCGAAGATCAAAGAACGGACACTCGGGACGACGCTCCTGCGGACCGGTCTGAAAACGCCTTTCCTCCTCCGGAGCACCGATCCGCCGGTCACGGCGGTCCAAGGCAAGGCGTTGCGCGACGTGACCCGCCTGGGCAAGCGGATCGTGCTCGGCTTCGACGGCGACCTGTTCTTCGTGATCCATCTGATGATCGCCGGCCGGTTCCAGTGGAAGGCTTCGGGTTCTCGACCGCCCGGCCGCATCACGCTCGCCGTCTTCTCGTTCGACCATGGCGACCTGGTCCTGACCGAGGCGAGCAAGAAGCGGCGTGCTTCCCTGCACGTCGTCCAGGGTCAGGAGGGTTTGGTCGCGCACGATCCTGGCGGGGTCGACCCTTTGCTCGGTCCGTTCGCGGCGTTCTCGACCGCGCTCCACCTCCAGAACCGCACCTTGAAGAGGGCCCTGACGGATCCGAAGACGTTGAGCGGGATCGGCAACGCGTACAGCGACGAGATCCTCTGGGCGGCCGGTCTTTCTCCGCTCCGACTGACGTCGCACCTGACCGACGAAGAGACCAGAAGGCTGTGGGAGGCGACGAGGACGACGCTCACGGCGTGGAAGGACCGTTTGTCCGAAGACTTCAAGGACAAGTTTCCAGGCCCGGGCGACGTCACGGCGTTCCGACCGGACTTCGCCGTCCATGGCAAATTCGGCGCGCCGTGCCCGAAGTGTGGCCACAAAGTCCAGAGGATCGTCTATGCGGAGAACGAGACGAACTATTGTGCCGCGTGTCAGAACGAAGGCCGGCTCCTGGCTGACAGGGCCTTGTCCCGGCTCCTGAAGTCCGACTGGCCAAGGACCCTGGAAGACACGGAGTCGTGACCGACGGGAAAACTCGAAGAAAAGTTCGTGTTTTCGGTGACACGCACGGCCTTATCGACAGTACAATGTTCCAAGGGCCATGGCGACCTACTTCTATGTGGCGTCCGACGACTCGCGAAACATCGTTACGGGAGTCACGAGGAACTTGGAAGGGGCGATGCGGATGTTGCGTAGCGGGCCGGACGAAAAGGCCTACGCCGCACGTCTCGTCTTCGCCCGTGCGTTCGACTCGTTGTTCGAATCCTTGGAGTTCGAAAAGACGTTCCTGTCCTTGAGCCCGAGGAAACGCGAGATCCTGATCTCCTCCGTCAACCCCACGTGGGCCGACTGGTGCGACGACCTCTATCCCGGCCTTTCCGCCGTCGCCTATGCGGACGCCGTGACCGACGTCCTCTCCAGTTGGGACGAGGACGACGATTCCGGAGGGATCCGTGCCCGGTTGCCTGTGGCGCCCCTCGATCCGACGCGGGTCCGCTCGGCCGGGTCTGCCAAAGACCTTCCCGAGAACAACGGGGTCAATTGGAACGCGGTGTCTTGACCTTCACGAAGACGAGTTCGCTGCCCTGGAGTTGAAGCGTGAGCTTCTTGGCCCCCTTGTCATAGGTCAGGTCGAAACTCGTGGGCGAACCCGCTTCTGTCAGGACCTCGTTCGGGAGCAGGCGGACGTTGAGGCCGTCCATCCTATACGTGCCGAAGCTCTTGCCCGTCACGAAATCCGCGAAGAACTTCCCGTCTTCCCTCAACTGGATCGACATCCGTTCGGCGGCCTGTTGGGCGGCTTCGGCGTATTCAAGAGCCGTCGCAGCTTTCGGGTCGCCGTTCGCTCCTTGCTCTCTAAGTTTCCTGATGCCGTTGTCGAGTTGGCGCTTGGTCTCGTCCGTGACCTCGATCTGGTAGTCGCCGTAAACCGTCGGGTCCGTCTTTCCGGCCTTGAAGGACCCTTTCTTCTCGAGAAGGGGCTTTTTCGGCTCCGGTTTCGGCCGCTCCTGAGCGGCCGCGGCGATTTCTTCGGTGACAGGATGGGGCACGAGCACCGTCTCTTTGTCTCCGGCCCTCAGTTTCGGTAGCCTGTCGTCGGACAGGCCGACCTTTGTCGGCTCCTGTTGCGGGGCGCAACCGACCGAAAGAAGGACCGCGAAGGCGGCTCCCACGGCGAACACCGTCGTCCGTTTCACGCTACGCCTGCCGGGTCGAAGATCGAGAGGCCGGCCTTGTTCCAATCGTCGAGGAAGCGTTGAAGGCCGCTGTCGGTCAGAGGGTGCTTGAAGAGCTGCTTCATCACGGACAACGGCATGGTCGCCACGTGGGCCCTCGCCGCCACAGACTGCACGACGTGTTGGGGGTGCCTCACGCTGGCGACGAGGACTTCGCTCTCGAAACCATAAGACTCGACCATGTCGACCGTCGCCGCCACGGCTTCCATTCCGTCGCCGCTGATGTCGTCGACCCGGCCGACGAAGTTGCTGATGTACGTCGCCCCGGCTTTGGCCGCCAAGAGGGCTTGGCTGACCGTGAACACTAAGGTTACGTTCGTCCGCACGCCCCGCTCGGTCAGCGTCGACACCAAGCGGACGCCAGGCTCGATCAAAGGCACCTTGACGACGATCTGCTCGTGCCAAGACGAGATTTCTAGGGCTTCCTTGACCATCGTGTCGTAATCGGTCGCCACGACTTCGGCGCTGATCGCACCGCCCGGTACCAGTTCGCAGATCTTGAGGACCGTCTCGCGGAAGCCTTTGCCCGACTTTGCGATCAAGGTCGGGTTCGTCGTGACGCCGTCGATGACGCCCCAGTCGGCCGCTTGGCGCACTTCTTCGATGTCGCCCGTATCGAGGAACAGCTTCATCGCCCTCATTGTACAGGCCTATGGACCCTGGGACGGGGGCACGACCGACCCGGTGCGGCCGTTGTCGGTACGATCAACGGGTGCGACCGTTGGCCGATACCGTCGTCGCGCCGATTACGGGGCTGAACCGGGCGGCCGTCGCCGTCGTCCGGCTCTCGGGGCCAGATTCTTGGAAGATCGCGTCCCAAGTCTTCTCGCCATGGCCAGACCCCACCGTCCCCCGTATGGCGACCTACGGTCGCTTCACGTCCGGTGACGACGGCTTTGTCCTGCCCTTTCAAGCCGGCGCTTCGTACACGGGCGAAGACTCGGTCGAAATGTCGGTCCACGGCTCGCTTGCTTCGGTCCGCCGCCTGAGCGAGGCCTGTTGCGGGCTCGGCGCCCGTCCGGCCGATCCCGGCGAGTTCACGTACCGGGCCTTTCTGAACGGCCGGATCGATCTGACCCAAGCCGAAGGCGTCAGGGACACCGTCGACGCTTTGACGGAAGGACAACTTCGTCAGGCGAACCGTCTGCGCGAAGGGGCCTTGCGACAATCGGTCGACGAAGCCGCCGCACTCGTCCTTGCCGTTTTGGCGGCGGTGGAAGCCGCGACCGATTTCGAGGAGGAGACCGGCCCGCTCGATCGGGACTTGGCGCTCGAGCGATTGGGATCGGCGCAGAACGTCTTGGCTGCCGCTTCCCGGGGGGCGGTCCAAAGCCGCCTCGTCCGTGAGGGCATCACGGTCGCGATCACGGGCCTTCCGAACGCGGGCAAGTCCTCTCTTCTCAACAAGGTCGCGGGGACGGACCGTGCGATCGTGACGCCTGTCCCCGGCACGACGAGGGACACGGTCGAAGCGCTCGTCGAGCACTCAGGGTTGGTCTTGAACCTCGTGGACACGGCCGGGCTTCGGGACACGGACGACCCGGTCGAAGCCCTTGGCGTCCGTCGCAGCCTAGACGCGGTCGCTTCGGCCGACATCGTGTGGTACGTCTACGACGTCAGCGCGGGATGGAGCCAAGAGGACGAGGAAGCGGTGGCCCCGATCGACCGGCCGTGCCTCCGGGTCGCGAACAAGACCGACTTGGCCGAGGCCCCGACGGGCCCGGACTGGGCTGTCAGCGCGACGACGGGCCAAGGGACGCAACGCCTTCTCGACGCTACGGTCGAACAGGCGATGGGAGAGGAATCGGAGCCCGGGCTCCTGAACAAACGCCATGTCCCACTTGTAGAGGCCGCCTCGCAGGCACTGGTCGAAGCGGTTGTAACCCTCCGGACGGGCCGTCCCCACGATCTGGCGGCCGTGCATCTACAAAGCGTCCTCCGGTGCTTCGGAGAGATCACGGGGAGCGTCGCCGACGATTCGCTCCTCGATAAGCTCTTCTCGACGTTTTGCATCGGAAAATAGCCGAACATTCTTCGAATCTTTCGAAGTTGAACGTTTCGTGTCTAATGATCATGATGGCTTTTGCCTAGCATGTTGACTGTCGTCACGCCGATCGCCTAACCGGACGCAAGCCGGATGACGAAGACGCCGAACGATGTTCGGCGGCCAACGGCGGGACGTACTGGCCCGTCAGACCGACCGGCAAGGAGCAGTAGACATATGTATACTCCCCCCAGCAAGCTTATGAAGAGGACGGATCTCGCCCGCACCGCCGACGCGCTCCTGTCTCAGGTCGAGCGCGACGCTTCGGCGCCGCACTACACGGAGAACACGTTCCGTCGCAAGGTGATCGACGCGAACCGTCGGGCGTTCGGGGCACCGTACCCCCTTGGCGGCAAGGAGTGGCACTACCTGCTTCGTCAGGAATGGCGGGAAGTCGTCGAAAGGGCGCGACTGACAGACCGACAGTCGGAAGTCTTGTCGCTTCGGTTGGAGGGCCGTACGTTCGAAGAGATCGGCGTCCGGTACGGACATTCGAAGCAGGGTGCCCAGAACATCTATTTCCAGGCGGCGAAGAAGCTGGTCCGAGCTTGGGCCGACTATCCCTACCGGGGCCTGCACCAAGTGTTCCGTGACGAGGTCCGACGAGGGGCGCCCCGCCCGAAATGACGCGTCAAAGTCCCAGGCAAGAGGACCGGACTGAACCTGTAGGGCGGTCGACAACGTCTACGGATGGACGATCCTGCGGTAACATCGTACCGCTCGTCGGTGTCCCCTTATGTTGAACTGCCAGCAGTGCTCGGCACCCAACAAGCTGAACAGCAAGTTTTGCTGCCAGTGCGGATGGCCCATTTCAGAGGCCGAGAACCGGGCGTATTCACAAGACCTTGACGCCAAAGTCGCGGAAGCTCAACGGCTCTTCGGCGAGAACAAGCTGAGGGACGCGATGATGGTCGCCGAATCCGTATTGACGGGCGACCCCGACAACATCTCGGCTCTGGCTCTCAAGGGCGACTGCCTCGAGCGCGAAGGCGACATCGCCGGCGCCCTTGAGTGTTACGAACACGTGGTCACGTTGAAGCCCGACTCTCCGCTCGACCGCATCCGCGTCGCCCACTTGCGGCGGCTCGATTCCGCCCAGCCCTTAACGATGGAGGACAAGCCCGACCGTCGGAACACCGTTTTCGCCGCGGTCGCTACCGTCGTGATGCTTGCGGCCACGGGGTCGGCCCTCGTCCTTGCCAACCAGAACGTCAAGGTCGCGAGCGAGCCCAAGAAGAAGGAGGCGGAAGTCGTGAGCCGGCCGTTCTTGACACCGGCGCCCGTACCGACTCAAAGCGACAAGGACACGGCGGCAAAGTCGGCGACAAGATCCTCCGAAACCGGTACGTCCAAAGCGGAACAACCTGAGAGCGGTGACGAGACCGAGCGACCGTCGACGGGTATCGACCGGGGCCGCACGAGCAACCATCCCGCTCGAGGCATCGACCCGGTCGGCGACCAACTCGCACGGGCCGCCAACGACAGCGGGTTCCAGCCCGTTTCCCCCGAAGTCACCGTCGTCCAGGACAACACTCCGAAGACCGACGGCGACCCGGCGCCCGTCGCAGAAGATTCCGGACCGAAACCGTCCGAGACCCATGCGACCGCGCGGCCGCCCGTGATCGATATCCGACCGAGCGCCGGCTCTTCCAATACGAACACCGTCAACGGATCGAAGCCGCACGAGAACAACGGCAACGAAGGCAAGACGTTGATCCAGGTCGCTAGAGAGTATTTCCTTGCCGGCGAATACGACAAAGCGGCGAAATCCTATGAACGGGCCCTCAAGCTCGGCGCAAGCCCGGCGAGCGCCAACCATCGTTTAGCCCAGTGCTACGTCAATCTCAACCGGAGGTCTGAGGCCCTCTCAGCCTATAAGAGGGCGCTGGCCGCCTACCAGTCGATGCTCGACCAAGGGGTCGGCGATAAACGGCTCGTCGAGAGCTACATGGCCGAATGCCGTCAGTTCATCAAGATGTTGCAATGAAGGGCCGGGCTGCGAGCCTAGTCTTCTCGTGCTTCTTGGCGTCGGCCGCCTGTGCGGCCCCTGACCTCCTGATCGTCCAGGTCCGGCCCTCAAAGGCTGCCTTGGACTCTTCCCCGCTCCTCGTCGCCCCTTATCTCGCCGAGGAGCTCGACCGTGACGGACGCGTCCGACCCGTCGTCTGGTCGAACACAGATCCCGTATTCCGACAATGGACGGCCTCGCGTCCCGAACAGGACTTCGTGCCGTACCCCGATTTGCGGACGGCCCTCGACGGCGCGCGGTCTCTCGGCGTCGAGCGGGTCTTGGTCGTGCAAGTCTGGAGCGACGGCGGGAGTTTCATCCCGAGCGCCGAACTGTTCGTAGCCGGCCGGAGCCGCTGGCGACTGGGCCCGAAGGATCCGAGCAAGAAGTCGGAACTTCAAGTCTCGGAAGACGGTAAGGTCGACGCCAAAGCGATCCGTGAGTTCTCCTCGAAGATCCCGGGGCTTATCGACTACAGTGTTTTCACGGTCATGACCGACAAAGGCCCCGATTGGGACATGTCGGCCCGGGCCATCTCCCACAGTTGGCGCGTCATCTTGTGCGACGGCCCCCTCAAGGACCTTCCAGCTCGTCCAAGACTGGACGGCGAAGGGACGACGGGCCTGAAAGCGGAAGGCCCCGACCCTCTCCTGGAGGCGGCCCGCCGCGAGGACGTACTGGAGGTCGCCGACTGGCTCCTCGCCGACGGCAAAGCCGCCCAAGCCGTCCGCCTCTTGAGGGCCGCTTGCGACGCACGGCCGTTCGACGGTCCGTTGCGGCTCCACCTGGCGCGGACGCTTGTCCAAGCCGGGCTTCCCGAGGAAGGCGCCGTCGTCGCGGCGGAAGCGGCCAAATTGAACCCTGGCGACCCAGGCGCCCAATTGGCCTGTGCCGAAGCGTGGGTCGCGTCTGGAGAGTCAGGCCGGGCCCTTGCCGCCCTCGATCTCTGCCGCCAGGCCCTGGGAACGACGTCACGGTTCCGCCATGTCGAAGCCGACGTCGACCTCCTTTCCGGCGATCCTCAGAAAGCCGCCGCTGTTTACGCCCAAGTGGCCGAGCCGAGGTCTGCGCTCCGGCTGGCCGTCGCTTACGCCTTGATGGGCGAGCCTGAACGATGTGCCGAGGCGCTCAAATCGGCACCGGCCGGCCCGGTTCCCATCGACCAGTACGAGAGCATCGTCTTGTTCCTGGAGAGGGCATTGCCGACTCTCACCGAGACACTGAAAGCGACTGTTCCGACGGCCCGGACCAAAGAGGGTGATCCGGCGGTCCTGGCTTCTGCCCAACGCACCGCCCGGTTGACGGAATCGATGCGCGTCCTCGTGGCAGGGTTGACCGCCCCAAAGCGTTATGCGGATTCGCACGAGAGCCGGAGGCTGGCACACATCTTGCTCGCTCAGGCCGCTCTAGAGGCGCTCAAATTCGTCGAGACGAACGACCCCGAGATCGCGGAAGAAGCCCTGGCATCGTTGGGACAAGCCATGAAGCTTCAGCCGCGGGTCCGGCAGATGTTCGGTCTGGAACGGAAGTACGGCGCCTAGAGGCGCCCGATGCCTGACAACCTCGACATCCTCCTCACTTTCCTGCTTGCCGTCACCGTCTCCCTCGCACTGACGACGGTCGTCCTCCGCTTCCGACGATCGGGCCGGGCGCAGGTCCTCGACGTTCCCATCGGTGCCAACCTCAAGCTGCTGTGTCCTGGAGGCGCGTACCGCTGCCGCGTCCTCGCTTCCGGCCCCGACGGGATCCTGGTCAGCGCCCCGCTCCACGACGACCGTTACGTCCCCTTGCGACCTGGCGAACACGTCGTCGGTCAATGCGGCGTCACCGAAGGGCTTTTGACGTTCCACACCGCCGTCGTTTCACGAGACGGCGCCGCCCATACGGTGCTGTTGGCCGCGGCCAAAGCCTATCGTAGGTCGGACAGGCGTGAGGAAGGCCGGACGACGCTGTTCAAAGGCCAGTCCTTCCGTTTCGGAGGATCGTCGGGCGAGATCGTCGATTCGAGCCACAACGGAATCCGGTTCTTGACGAAGTCCGACCCCTCCCCCGGCGAACTGATCGCGCTCGACCTGCCCCAGGGCCTTGGCGAGGCCCGAGGATTCGTGCTCGACAGCACCCCCGCATACGTCTCGGGCGGACAGGGACGGGACGTCCGCGTCCGGCTAGAGGACGCCGTTCACGGCCTTGGCCCTCAGGGCCGCCCAGCGGTCATGTGACCCGAGACGTAGACGCTGACCGGCGCCGAGTCGCCAGGGTTCCCGGCATACACTTGGAAGTCGGCGCGGTGACCGGGCACGATCGCACCTTGATCGTCGTCTCCGTTCGCCCCCGCACCGTCTTTGGTGGCCATGCGGACGGCTTCTTCGAGGGACACGCTTTCGGAGGGGTCGAACCCTGACGGGCGGTCGACGGCGGAACGGATACCGTCCCATGGGTCTCCAGGGACGATCGGACGGTCGCTGCTGAAACTGAGACGCAGGCCCGCGTCCAAGACAGACCTCGTCCGCTTGATGGTCGCGGCCCTTTCGGGCCCAAGCTGTTTCATGTAGGCGTGGCCGAAGCGGAGCAAGAACTCAGGTTGCATCGTGACGGACGGATCCAGGCGGGCCAACCGCGCGATCTGACCGTCGCTGAGCAGCATCGCGTGTTCCACGCGGTGCCGCCTCGCATCGGCGGTCTCCTCGTAAGCCGACATGACGAGGTCGGTCGAACGGTCGCCGATCGTGTGCACGGCGAGTCGGTAGCCCCGGCCGTCGGCCGTCCGGACCATGTCCTTGAACCTATCAGGCGCGTAGATCAATTGACCGTCGCCTCCGGTCGTCAGGAACGATCCGTAAATGGCGGCCGTCGCCGACCCGATCGCACCGTCTGCGAAGATCTTCAGCCCCTCCAGCCGGCACGACGCCGGGTCCATCGCTCCCGTAAGCTCGTCGAGGCGCCCTTGATCGAGGGCCCGCCGACCCAAGACGGTGCCCCATTGGGCGAACAAGCGGATCCTGACCGCGCAACCCTTCTCGGCAGCCGACTTGTAAGCGGTGAGTTCCCGTTCCAAGTTCCACCGTCCGGTCATCATGTCCGTCGCGCACGTGATACCGAGCGCGGCCATCTTCTCTCCGGCCCGGAGGACGGCGTCCGTCATCTCTTCGAGCGTCGGCTCGGGCGCCTTGGCCGTGACCGTCTCATGGGCCCGTTCCAAAAGGACCCCGGTCAACCGACCGGACGCGTCGCGGACGAACGCCCCGCCGTTCGGGTCGGCGACGTCTTCGGCTACGCCTGCGACTTCGAGGGCCTTCGAGTTGGCGACGCTCGCGTGCCCGCTCGAGTGTCTCAACAGCACGGGCCTGTCGGAAACGACTCGGTCGATGTCGTCCCGCGTCAAGTGGACGCTGTCGGAGAACCGCGTCTGGTCGTATTGGACGGCCAAGAGCCAACCGTCGGGCCGCTCGCGGTGCCAATCGGCGACCGCTTCCAACATCTCTTCGCGCGTCCCGTGCGGGGTCAAGTCGAGTTTGAGGAGGTCCAGTCCGGTCGGAAGAATGTGGCAGTGGGCGTCGACGAATCCGGGAAGGACCACGGCCGCCGCGAGGTCGACCGTCTCGTCCGCCTTCGGTGAAGCACCGTCCGTGACTTCGACGAACCGGCCGTTGGCGACGCTGAACGACAGCGGCGCTCCGAATATCGTCCGACCGTTGACGTAGGCCTTCGTCATCGCCCCAGCCTCGTCAAGACGTCGATGAGGACGAACGCGAACAGGCCGATGGACACAAACCCGTTGAGGGTGAAGAAGGCCATATCGACTTTCGAGAGGTCGTCCGGACGGACAAGACTCTGTTCGTAAGCCAGAAGCACGGCGGCGAGCCCGACTCCGACCCAGGCCCAGGAGCCTCCTCCGTTAGCCATGACCGCCGCCGCCAAGGATGCGACGGCAAGGACGTGACAGATCCGACTGACGACCAGCGCCCGCTTCTTTCCAAGAGTCTGTGGCAGGCTCCGGAGGTGATGGTCCGAGTCGAACTTTTCGTCTTGTAGGCTGTAAATGACGTCGAAACCCGCCGTCCAAAAGAGGACGCTCGAGGTCAGCCAGAGGATGCCGGGATCAAGGCGGCCGGCGACGGCGATCCAGGACGCGGCCGGCGCGATGCCGAGGCTTAACCCGAGCACAAAGTGGCACAGGGGCGTGAAGCGCTTGGTCACGGAGTAAAGGAGCGTGACGCCCAAGGCGATCGGGCTCAAAACGAGGGCCAGAGGATTGAGCCCGGCGCACGCAGCGAAGAACAGGGCGCAGCTTCCGTAGAAGTAGAGGTTCGACGTCCGGAGGCTCAAAAGACCGGACGGGATCGCGCGGGCCTTAGTTCTGGGGTTGAGGGCGTCGATGTCGCGGTCGGCGATCCGGTTGAAGGCCATCGCCGCGCTCCGGCACGACACCATCGCGACCAGGACGAGACCGAATGTCCGCCAGCCGGGCCACGGCGTCCCGTTCGTGGCCGTCGACGCCCACATCATGCCGATCAGCGCGTGCGGCAGAGCGAACACGCTGTGCTCGATCTTGATCATCTCAAGATAGGCCCGGAAGCCGTGCCAGCCTCTTGCCGCGGTCGCCATCCGCCTGAGTATGAAGGAAGCCGGGATCCAGGTGTTCCAAGACCCGGCTTAGACCGGTTTCAAGGGACGCAGCTTATTCTTCGGGCCTCTCGATGGCAGGGCCGCCTCTGTCAGGCGACGACCGGGTCCGGAACGGGACGATAAACGATCCGCCTCCACTGTTCACGAACACGGCGTCCCGTCCCGGTACGAACCCATAGGCCTTCACGTCATAGCCCAGAAAGACGAGCGCAGAATCAGGCGTCCGGGCGTCGGAACGCGCCGAGCCTGGAGCCGGATCCAACCAGAGTGCAGAGGCGAACACGTCCGATCCGTTCCGCTTGAGGTTCTCACTCTTCTCGTAGACCCTCATCGTCCCCTTGGACAGCAAAGGGCATGGGTCGATGTGGACCGGAGTTTGCACGCGGCTCTCGCGACCGTGACCGTCGATCATCGTCCATGCCCCCTCTTCCTGGACGAGGAACCGTCCGTTCGGATCCCATCCGCTCGTCGCACGCGGGTTGCGGACCGGGGTCACCACCCCCTCCGACGTCAGGACGCACGATCCCAGATACGTCATGGTCGCGGACGCGTTCGTCAGAGGGACCAGAGACAGAGAGAACGCGACGTCGCCCACGGTCATTCCGGGAGGAGCTTGGAGCCTCCTCCATGTCCGGTGTTCCCAGTCCAAAACTTCCAACGCACCGTCGACTTCGCCGAGGCACGCCAGTTCGCGCCCGTTGTTGAGGAAGAGGACCGGAAGGGCCTCTGCAAGATGATCCGGCCCTTGTCGGTAAAGGGTCTTGTCCCCGTCCGTCTGGCGGACCTCGAACGTCAATTTTTCGCCATCCGGAACGATCACGGCATAGAGCCGACCGTCCGGGCTGAAGCACGAAAAGACCGCGTCCGGTGGTTGGATCTGGCGAGGGGTGTCGAGAACGACGTCGGAACCTGCCGTCTGCAGGATCCGGTCCGTCGACGCGCATCCGGCAGCGACCACAGCCGCCGAGACACACGCGAGATACGGAAGATATCGCATGCTGAACCTCCGTTCGGAGCAACCCTGCGAAAGCCCCGAACGTTCCCTCGGTTTTCCACCAGGCTCTCGAACGGCCAGAATAGGTAAAGGCGTGTTCTTCCACGACGTCCGTGCCGAATCCTATGACTTCGGGCCGCAGCACCCGTTGCGGCCGGAACGGCTGTCCCGGACGATGGCCCTGTTACGACATGTCGCGCCTGGGCTCGAAGTCCACGTCCCGCCACCCGCCACTCGGGCCGACGCTCTGAGGGTGCATTCCGAGGCGTACGTCGAGGCGGTCGAGGCACTCGGAGCCGACCCGAAAGCCCGAGGTGGAGCGGCCTATGGATTCGGGCCAGGCGACAATCCGCCCTTTACCGGCATGTACGAGGCCGCACTCCACTATTCCGCCGCCGCCGCAGAAGGCGCCCGTCGGGTCGCCGACGGCCTCCCTTTGGCCTGCGCGATCACGGGCGGGCTTCATCACGCCCGTCGGGAGGAAGCAAGCGGCTTTTGCATCTTTAACGACCCGGCCATCGCCTGTAGTATCTTGCGGGACAGGTTCGACCGGGTCGCGTATGTCGATATCGACCTTCATCACGGTGACGGCGTGCAATGGATCTTTTATGACGATCCTTCGGTCTTGACCTATTCGGTCCACGAGTCGGGACGGACGCTCTACCCGGGAACGGGATTCGTCAGAGAGTCCGGCGCAGGCCAGACGAAAGTCAACGTCCCTTTGGCCGCAGGTACGAGCGGCGACGTTTGGGCCGATGCCGTCGCTCGGACTCTTCCCGCCGCACTCGAGGCCTTCCTCCCTCAAGCCGTCGTGTTCCAGACGGGTGCCGATCCGCACGTCCTTGATCCTTTGGGCCATCTCGAAGTTTTGGCGCAGGACTGGTTGGACGTCGTCCGCCTCGTCAAATCGTTCGGACTGCCGACCGTCATGGTCGGTGGCGGCGGATACGAACGGACGACCGTGCCCCGCATGTGGACGGCGGCAGTGTTGACGATGAGCGGGATCGACTTCGATGACCGGCTTGGTGGTCCGGACGACGTGCTCGACGACGGAACCGGCCGTACGTACCGTCTGGCAGACCTAGCGCCCGCGTGCCGGTTCAGTGACGACGTCCAGACGGTCGACCGCGGTCAAGGCCGGTCTCACGCCGAAGCGGTCGTTCAGGACGTCCTGGCGTCCGTCATATCGAGGATGGGTCGTCCGTAGACGGACCGACGGCCATCATCTCCCGGATCAACGATTCCAAGGAGCAAGCCGCGCCATCAGACCGATGTCGTTCGTTTCCGGCAGGTCCAAGCCTGGCGGAACACTCGCGATCAGCGGGTTCGTAGAGCTCGAGTTCGTCTCCGGTATAGGCTCTGCCCTCGGACGTCCGCATCGCGTGCATCTTGCCCCAGCAGCGAGCGGCCTCCGGGTAGAGGCCGAGCTTGACGAGACAGCATCCTAAGGTCAGAAAGAACCACTTCGTCCCTTCCGTGAAGCCCGCCTTCGAAGCGGAAGCCAGGCATTTCTGATGCGAGCCTAACGCCTTCTCGAAAGCTCCGGTCCGGTATTGGGATTCGCCGTGCTGCCAGTGGACGATAGAGGCCAACTTTGGGTTGTCAAGCAGGTCGCACAATCCGAACGCTTCTTGGAAACACTCGTCGGACGCCTTAGGGTTTCCATTGATGGCTTGTTCGGTCCCGAGGTCCGTCAGGCACCAAGCCAGCGTTTCAGGATCGTCGACCGTCCTTGCTGCGGCGACAGCCTTCTCAAGCCGTTCGGCAGCCGAACGATAGTCCTTGACGCTGTTGGCGTTCATCGCCCAGTCCCGATAGCAGTCGGCGAGAGACTTTGGGTCTGGGTCGGATTCGTAATGCGCCACGGCCAGTTCGTAAAAACCGTGCGCGACGTCGTAGCGACCCATCGCTTTATTGGTCGCGGCGAGCCCCTTCCAGCATCGGGCGAGGTGCGTTCGTTGATCCGTCCTCGACAACAGGTCTTGGGCTTCCGAGTAAACGACAAGCAGGTCCTCGACCGGCATCACGTTCCCGTTGGCACGGCCGTGCTCCAGGGTCAGGATTCCAAAAGTCGCGTCGTCGACCTTGCCGCGGGCCCAACCCCAAAGCTTGCCGATCGCGTGCCGCCACTCACTGGAAAACCCCTTCGTCCGGCAAAAGAACTCGAGTCCGAGCGCGTACCGGCAGACTCGGTCGGCGTCGACTCCTCCCGCAAGACCGGCTTCGACAGCTCCGATCAGATTCGCTGCCTCTTTGGACCAGTCGGACAGAGACGCGAGGTCGCCGGTTCCGGACTTTGCGAGGGTCTCATAGTGGACGAACGTCCTCGCCGCCGTTTCTTCGTACCGGCCGCTGTCCTCAAGCTTGGACCGGCCGAACTGGCGTACCGGTTCTAAGAGACGGATCCACGTCCGATCGTCAATGTCCCGACTCGTTTCGACCAAGGAACATTCGACGAGCGTCGATACGGCGCGATCAGCGTCCTCGAGACCGATCACGGCCCGGCCCGCCTCCATCGGGAACGGGCCTCGAAGGCTCGACAAGTCATAGAAAGCGCGCCGCACGTGGTCCTCAAGGCCCTTTAGGCTCCATTCGAGCGCGGCTTCCAAACAGCGGTGCCGGTCTTCACGGTCCGCCTCACGGGCCACGAGGGACCGAGGGCTCCGGCCGAACTCGGCCGCGACCTCGGCGACGGACATCGTCCCTGTCTTCGACGCCGCGAGTTCGATAGCCAGAGGGAGCCCGTCCAGCATCCGGCACAACTGTTCGACGGCCGCTGCAGTGGCCGTGGTCAGTTCGAAGTCGCGCCGGACCAAACGGCACCTGTCGACGAAGAGCTGGACACTGGCGGAACTATGGAGTTCAGCGAGCTTGGACCCACGTTGCGGGACCGGAAGCGGCCGGACGGGGAACGCTTGCTCGCCCGCGATCCTCAGCAAGTGTCGCGACGTGACCAAGACCCGGAGTCCCGCCGTCGCGTCCAGAAGATGGCCGACCTGAAGTCCCCCGGCCTCGCCCAACTGTTCGACGTTGTCCAGGACGAGAAGTCCACCGTCGGAATCGAGCGCCTTGCCGACCGACTTCGCCGATGCCCCGATGACGGGCAGATCGAGGGCGCGCGCGACCGTGGTCCACACATTGGCCGCATCTTCGACCGTACTCAGGGACACGAACCAAGCCGGACGGCCTTCACCAGACCAGTGCCTGGCGAACTCAGCCGCTAACGAAGTCTTGCCGCAACCTCCCGGACCGTGCAGCGTCATCAGACGGGGGCCGTGGACGGGGTCGAGCAGTCTCCCTATGTCTTCAAGGTCGCCCTCCCGGCCGAAGAGCCGACTTCGCGAACCGGGGACGACCCCCGTCTGTGGCCGCTTGGACTTGACCGCTCCCGGTACGGCCTTGGGAACGGCCTCCAAAGCGGCCTGCGCCGCCTCGCTCGGCGCCTCTCCCCACTGTTCGTCCAGAAGGCGTTCTAACGATTCGAACTGTGCCAGTGCGAGCGACGGTTGGCCGCACAGGCCGTAGGCCCGGATCAATTCGATATGGACGTCTTCCCTTGCCCCGAGGAGGGCCACTGCAGAACGGCCGACCAGGACGGCGTCCTGAGCCCTCGACTGTTCGAACCTCACGCGCATCAGGTCGACTACGGTCTGTGCATAGGCCTCTTCGAGCCGGATCCATTGGGGATAGACCCAAGTCTCGTCCGAACCTGCGAGCAAAGGCGCCTTGACCAGGGCGACGGCCTGTTCCAACGCCGATTCCTTGACGTCGTCTCGAGCCGTCTTCGCCAGTTTCCGAAGTCGGTCGAATTCGCCGACGTCCGTCGTCGCACGGTCGGAATCGAACCACACGAACTCGCGGTCGTTCATGACAAACTTTTCAGAGTCCGGAACGTCCGTCGCCTGCCGTACCGATGTGAGGGCGGTCCGCAGGCTTTGCATGACGGACGCGTCTTCTGTTTCGCCCCACAGTGTCGCGGCCACGTCGGACCGGTCGTGCTTCCGGTCTGAGAACAGAGCGAGGTACGCGACCAAGGCGGCCGTCTTCCGGGTCCGGAACTTGACGGGCGGCCCGTTGCGACATCTGCACGTCAGCGGCCCGAACAGCGTCAAGTGCCAATCGGGTGCGGGTCCGACATCTCCTCCCATGTCGGACCCAGTTTAGCTCCGGACTCATGGCGCCACGATCGGCGTCTTTCACCAGATCGACGACCCCGTCACCCGGTGGATCCTGTCCATCAGCAGGTCAGTTTGGAGGGCCGGGCTCTCCGAACCGCCGACGACCCACAGATCGTTCGCGGCAAGGACGCATTTGACGCCCGCATCGAGATGACCCGCCTGGTCGAACCGGTTGACCCAATTGACGGCTCCAGCCGCCGTGAAGGAGATGGTCGTGCAATCGACGGGAGACCCGACGGCACCGGTCCCGCTCGAACGGCCGGTGACGAACGTCGCCGTTCCCGAGACGGCGACGGAGGAGGCAGAATCGCCGAGACCGGCCGTCCCGTCGTAATACGTGGTCCAAACGGGCACCAACCCGGCGTTCACTTTGACGACGGCGTAATCGTTCGTCGACGCTCGGGACGTACCGCACGCCACCGCGTTCCCGGCGCCGTCGGTCGCGATGTCCGCGAAGGAATCGAAGTGGTCCGCCACACGGTTGTGGGTATAGACCCCTGGGCCGACGCCGTTCTTGTCGAACAACAGGACGAGACCGTCGTCCCGAGTGGCGACACCACCGTCGGTCTGCCCGCTGACGTACACGTGGTTCAAAGTGTCCAGTGCGATTCCGGTCCCGGTGTCGGTCGCGTTTCCGGCACCGTTGAAGACCGCCTGCCAGCGCAACGCCAACGTGGGGTCGACGGAACCGGCGACAACGTCGTCTCCGGATCCCGTGTTGGACACCGTTCCGACATAGAAGACGTTGCCCGTCGTGTCGACCGTCAGTTCCGTGACGACGTCGTCGAGACCCGCCGTCCCCGCGACATAGCGGACGGCTTGCGTCGAAAGGTCGAGCGGCAGGCGAAGGAGGTACCCGTCGCGTTTCGACCCGGCCGCTCGGGACGATCCTGAAACGTAGACAGAACCTCCGAACACTGCGACGTCGGTGGGCGCCGTATCTCCGCCCAGTCCTGTGAAGACCGATTGATTGAGCAACGTGCCGCTTGCGGAGAACCTCAAGACGATCGTTTCGGCCGGAGCCGAGAACAGCCCGCCCTTTCCGACGAACGGTCCTCGTCTCGTACCGACGACATAGACATCGCCGGACCCGACCCGATCGATCGCGTCCCCTGTCTCCGTCCATCCCCATCCCGTCCGGTAAACGTACGACCAAGTAAGCCCTCCCAAAATGTCCCTTTGACAGACGACCAGGTCTTTGCCGCTCTTCCCGCCTGAGTCGGTGGTTCCGACCGCATGGCTGACTCCGAGGTTGTCCACGGTGATGTCCGTGCCCGAGTCGTCGAGGTTCGCAGGGTTGTTCCAAAGTCTGGGAACCGCTAGAGTCGTCGAGGCCGCTCCGCAGAGGAGGGCAAGTGCCGCCGTTTTCCAGGTGTGTATCATCTGTTCCCGTCCCGCCCGTCACTTTCCGATGGGCTGTCAGCGACCAGTGTCTTCCGACGAGCGTTACACGATCGTTACAGCCCTCCGAGCCGGGTGCCCGACGGTCCGGCAAACCGGTCGTCCCTTGGTCCAAAATCCAGTCCATGGACTTCGCACCGACCCCCGAGCACGAGCAGATCCGAGAGGCCGCGTTCAAGTTCGGTCAGAACGAGATCGTCCCCGGACTCCGCGACCGCGACCGCGAAGCGAAGTCCGACCGTGCGACCCTCGAGAGCATGGGAGCAGCCGGCATGCTCGGTGTCTCCGTCCCCGAAGGCTATGGCGGGATGGGTGCGGACTACGTCAGCCTCGGCATCGTCTGCGAAGAGCTGGAACGCGCGGACACTTCGGCCCGCGTCGTCCTCAGCGTCCACAACGGCCTCCACACCATGACCCTCATGCAATGGGGCACGGACGAGCAGAAACGCCGCTGGCTCCCCGACCTCGCGACGGGCAAGCGGATCGGCGCGTTCGGACTGACCGAACCGAGCGCCGGATCCGACGCGGCGAACCTTAAGACTACGGCCCGCAAAGACGGCGACTCCTATGTGATCAACGGGCAGAAGGCCTGGATCAGCCTGAGCGACTACGCTGACGCCTTCCTCGTCGTGACGCGCCTCGCGGAGACGGATGCCAAAGCTCCTTATGCCGCGTTCATCGTCGACCGGAACACTCCCGGATTTTCGAGCCGCCCCATTCACGGCAAGCTTGGCGTGCGGGCGGGCAACACGGGCGAGATTTTCTTCCAAGACATGCGCGTCCCGGCCGACTGCATGTTGGGCCAAGAAGGGGACGGCTTCAAAGTCGCGATGTCGGCCCTCGACCATGGCCGCTACACGGTCGCGGCCGGCGCCGTCGGCATCATCACGGCCTGCCTCGACGCGTGTGTCCGGTACGCAGACGAGCGGACGGTCGGGGGAGAAGCGATCGGGCGCAAACAGCTCGTGCAACAGATGATCGCATCGATGGTGCGCGGACGCGAGATCGGCAGGCTCCTCTATTACAAGGTCGGGTGGATGAAGAACAAAGGCCTGCGGCACACGCGCGAAGTCTCGATGGCAAAGTGGGTGAACTGCGAGGCAGCCTTCGACGCGGCGAACAAAGCGGTCGAGATCCACGGCGCGTACGGGTTCTGCGACGAGTTCCCCGTCGAGCGCTATTTCCGCAATTCGCGCGGCGCGATGATCTACGAAGGCACCCACGAGATCCACACCCTCATGCAGGCCGAGTACGAGATGGGCTACCGGTCGGACAAACCGTTGGCGCGAACCCTGCCGACGTGGCCGTTTGAAAACTGACGGCTACACCCTCGAAAGGTGGCCGTGGAGCCGTCGCAGAAGACAAGTGACGTGCAAGGCGAGGCTTGCGAGACGGACTATCGACCGTCGAACGCCCGTCGTGCCACAGACAACGCAGGCACCATCGCTGTGACATGTCCGAGTTGGCCGGGCGGAAGCGCGACCACCTTCACCTGATCTTCCAAAATCCCGCGCCGACGGAACTCCGCGACCGCCTTCAACGTGTGTCGCTGCACGACGACGGTGTCCGTCGGAAGGTAGACGAGCGTCATCGGTGTCCGAGGCGTCCAATCGAGGCAGGTGTTCTGCACGAACGCAGCCACGAGCGGGTTCTTGCGGTCCCTCTCCTGCATCGCTTTGAGAAACTTGGGCTGCACGATGCGATCGACCTGTTGAAGTGCGCCAAGCTGGACAGCCTTGACCAGTAGCCGCTGCGCGATCTTCGTTTCGTCGCCACCGAACACTTTCGGGACGTAACTCGCGAACGAGGGCACGAAAAAGTCGTCCAGCTTCAGCCCGGGTCGATTGCGCTGGAGCCCATAAGCCGAATACGCCAGGCCGAGCACTTTGAACGCGTAAAGCTTGCCGTCGGTCGTCTTCGAAGTCAGCCAGTCGACGATCGTGTCCTGCAGGTCATACGGGCCCGACATCGGCACGGAGTAGTCCGGGCCGAAGTCAAAGTCGGAAGCTGACTCCATCTTCCTCGTCGACCACATGGCGACCGCGCCGCCCTCCGAATAGCCCGTGACGAACAGCTTCGAACCGAGCGCGAACGGCCTTCCAGGAACCTTGCGCAAAGCTCGGACCGCATCGAGGACGCCGTCGGCGTTGACTGAACCCATCGGATACGGGTGCACTCCCGGATGGTCGCCATGACCCAGATAGTCGGGCAACAGCACGACATAGGGGCCTGTGGCGAGGCCGAGTACGGCCGCTTCTGCCTCGGCGACTCCGTTCTTGCCCGAAAACTTGCTCGGTGACTGTGCCCGCTCTGTCTGCGTCCCGTGACAATAGACCACAAGTCCGCGCGGTGCGACGCCCTTCGGAACAGCGACGAGCGCGCTGAGCGTCGTCGATCGCCCCCTCGGGTCGCGAGAAGCGTACGTGAGCTTGAAAAGCGCGATCGCGTTCTTAGGTTCGGGCATGCCGAGCGCACCGAAGAGAGTCTTGTGCCGCTCCCGGACTAGCGCGAGTTCCATGGTTCCGGTCGGGCGGACCTGTGCAGCCCCGGCACTCACGGAGAGGATCAGCGTCGAAACGATGCAGGCACGTTTCATGACGGAATAGTAGCCGATGGTCGGGGACGAAGCTCGCTCCTTTCGGATCGGAATTCCGTCGTTCTTTTCCTCTGCCCCAGCGCTCTAGTCCAGGAAGCCCCTCGTCAAACCTCCTGAAGACGTGGTCGCGATTCCTCGCCTAAGCCAGGGATGAAGGATCCGGCATCTGACGTCCGCGCAGCCACGCCCGCCAGTCCCACGTCGCCGCGTCGTCGCACGGTCGGACCGGACGCACGGCGGCGATCCGCTCACCGAGCTCGCGGTAGAGGCGCAAGACGGCAGGGCCGAGGTCGGCTTCACCGAAATCCCGGGCGCGGTTGCACTGCGGACAGACCGCCCGCAGATTGATCGGGCGGTTTCACCCGGACCCGGTGTGGTCGACCCCGGTGGCCGGGGCGCCGCACACCGAGCACTTCCCTTCGTGCCTGGCGATGACTTGGGCGACCACTCGGTCCGGCACCATGGCTTGCCGCCGCGGATATCCGCCGCCCTGGACCGCCCAGAGGGCCTGGCCCATGCCCGCCTGACGCTCGGGGTCGGACAGCGTACCGTCAGTCACCGACTGTCGGAACTGTCGGACGAACGCGGCACTATCGCGACACTCCGGACTGCAGTAGGGGGTGCGTTCGGCCCGGTGTGCGGTCCCGCAGTTCGGACAGGCACCACGTTCGGTCGCGATGGGGCCGACTTCGTCGGAAGCGACCGCCGCCTCAACGAGCGGTCGGAGCACCGCCCGGATCCGTAGCTCCGCATCCGCGCCCGGGCCGGCTTCTGGCAGATGATCGAGAAGCCTGGCGAGGGCAAGGCGGCGGTCGGTCACAACTCTCTTCGACGTCGGGCCGTCACGCAATGGTCTTTCCTACGCACCCTTCCCGATCACTTTCTCCAACCAAGCGGTCAGGACGTCGATGACGGCCGGGTTGAAGGTTCCGCCTTTGCCCCAGTTCGTCATGCTCTCCTTTTGGGACGCGGTCTTCATGAAGCCGTGGTCGCTCTGAGCGACGAGTTGGAATTCGCCCTTTCCAGGTGAAGCGGCGTTCACCGTGTCGGCGATGAAGCGGTGGTCGGCCTCGCAAGTGATGAAGTCGTTCTCGCCGTACATCGCCAGCACGTTGCATCCTGCCTTGGCCCAGGCCTCGGGAAGGTTCTTCGTCGCGAGCTGCTGGAAGAACGGGATGCCGACCCCGGAATAGGTCTTGCCGTCCGGCGCGAATTCACGCAGGGCTTCCTCCAGTTCGGGGTGCTGCTTCCGGAGGTCTTCGAGGCTCATGCCCTTCCCGAAGACGTAGAAGTTCACTTCCGCCTGTGAGTGCATCATCTTGTCGACTTCAGCGGGAGCCGCTCCCGCGAGCAAGGATTGCCTGCGGATGTTTTCCAACTGGTACTCGAGCCACGTCTTCGACATCGTCCCGTACGTGGCGACGCCGGCGACTTTCTCCTGGGCGGCGACGATCGGGCCGAAAGCTCCGCCCATGCTGTGCCCGAAGACTGCGATCCGGTCCTTGTCGACCACGGGTAGCGTCTTCACCAGTTTGAGCGCTTGGAGATAGGCGTCGCATTCGTCATCGAAGAGCAGGTCGCCGTAGTCAGGCCCTTCGCTGTCCCCTTGGCCCGGCTTGTCGATCCGGACGATCGCATAGCCTTTGCGGGCGATCGGTCCCAAAACGTTGCCGTAGGCGGTCCCTGCGTAGTCACCGTCGATGCTGTAGGCGCCGATCCCGCCGATCAAGAACAGGGTCGGGGACGAAGTCTTTCCTTTCGGCGACGTGACGATGACGCGGATCTTCTTTCCTTTGCTCGTGACGCTCGTGTAGAGGACGTCGAGTCCTTCCTCCCTTTGGCGCGGACGCTCGATCAGCTTCCCGGTGAGCTTCGTCCTCTTCCCGTCACGGAAGACCTCCACGACAAGGGGCGAACCCGAAAGGTTCTTCTTGCAGTAGGCGCCGATGACGGCGGGCCCCCTATAGGCTTCTCCGCCGAAGGTGACGAGGATGTCGCCGACTTTGACGTCCAGGGCCGCGGCCGTCATTCCGGGCGACACGCGGGTGATCTTCGCCGCCACGTTCGCGGGGATCCCGGCGGCTTTGGCCTCGGCCTCCGTGGCCGGGCCGAGCGAGACCCCGAAAGCGGCCTTGCGCGGAAGGTCGTCCGACTGCGCGAAAACGACCGCAGATAGGACGGAACAGAGGGTGAAGAAAGCGAGTTTCACTGAGGCCAATGTACTCGGTCGCCGTCGGCCGGGTTCCGGAACGCGGGTCGTCGAGCCGCCCTTCTCCCCATCGGCCCTTCCGACAGGGAGAAGACGGCGGCTGTCGTCAGGCTCCTTTGACGGTCTCTTCCAGCACTTGCTCCAGCAGGCGCTTCCGTTCCGCGTCCTTGCTGTCGGCAATGAGCTTCTTCAAGGCCATCACGTGAGCGTCCTTCAGAGACGTCGTCGGGTCGGCTTTCACGTCCGGAAGAACGCCTGTGCCCTCCCAGTTGGTCTTCGTATACGGGTTCTGGGCCCGTCCGACCGGAATGAAGCATGCGAAGTGGTCACCGAGACGGACCATGCCTCCCGGATTGGCGCCGCCCCAAGTCGGTTCCCCGATGATCGTTCCGCGTTTGAGTTGCTGGAAGTTGTAGGCGCATTCCTCCGCTCCGGAGCCGGTCCGCTTGCTCGTCAGGACGAAGAGGGGCGCGTTCGGAAACCTCGGGCCGGCGACCTTCTTCAACGTCCAGAACTCCTGCTTCTCGACCTTGGCCCCGTTGCGGAAGAAGATATCGTTCAAGTGGACCGGTTTCGCTTCGAAGAAGTAGCTGCAGAACAACCGGACGCCGGCGGGGTCGCCGCCTCCGTTGCCGCGCAGGTCGACGATGAACGCGTCGGCATTGGCCAAAAAGCGCATGGCGCCCTCCAGCGGCCGTTCCATGTCCTTCGGATCGGCGAAGCCGCCGAACCGGACGTAGCCGACGTTCCCAGGAAGGCGTTCGACCTTCTCAAAGTTCGCGTTCGCGTACCGGGTCTGTTCGGCGTACCGCCGAAGTTCGTCAGAAGACGGCTCCGTCGGACGTTCCCGCTTCGGAAGCGAGGACGCCGAATACCGGAACCGCAAGTGCGCGTCGGTCGCACCGGATTTCAGGATCTCGTTGACTTTCGCCGAAAAGGCCAGCGGATCGTCAAGGGACGCAAAGGACTCTTCCGACATCCATTTCCTAAGCGACCCTTCGATCGTCTTGGCCGCATCGGGAAGGACATAACGCTCGTTCATCTCCTTGATCAAGGTTTCGACCGTGGCCGTGCGCGTCGCCTTGTCGACGTTCGACGAAGACGGCGGAGCGGAAGCCGAGACTTGGGGGGCCGGCGGGACAGGCGCGAGAACGGCGAAGAGGGCGAGAAGGGGGGTAAGGGTCATGGTGGTGTTCAGGCGGTGACGCCGTAAAGGAGGGTGTCGATCATGGAGTCCAGTTTGTGTCCGAGAGATTCGGGGGAACCGAGTTCGCGGACACTGAGGCTGTACGGCAAAAAGGCGTTGGTGGCCAGAAGGAGGTTTTCGGCCATCGCTTCGACTTTCGGGGAAGGCGGGATGCCATCGGCGAGGACGTTCGAGATCAGGCCGCGCTCGACAGCGAAGACCATCGCACGGCGGGCCATATACGCCGGACGGACGGCTTCGAACAGCTCGTCGAGGCTGTGGGCGTAATCGCGGACCTGTTCGATACGCCCGAGGACCCTCCGGCGCAACATGCGACGCAGTTTTTCGTCGCGCGGAAGGTCCTCGGACGCGATCTGGCGCAGTTCGTCGTGGACGCGTTCGACGACGCGGCCGATCGAGCTGAGACCGACGTCCTCCTTGCTCTGGAAATGGACGTAGATCGTCCGCTTGCTGATCCCGGCTTCCTTTGCGACGTCGTCCATCGTCATCTTCCGAAAACCGAACCGGGCCATCAAGCGGTCTGTCGCGTCCAGGATCAGGTCCTTCGTGGACGTTCGCAGTATTGTCGTCGCCGTCATGTCACCAAGATACACGTTTGCACGGTTTCAGGTTTCCGTGCAACAACGATCTGGGTCGGACGTCCCGACGGGCACGAGTGCCAGACTGGGCGGTGCCGTTGCAGAAAGTAGACGTCAGGGAGAAGTTCGGACTGTTCGCCGACCACTGGAACCCCCGGATCGTGGCCGACCTCAATGGTCAGCAGGTCAAGCTCGTCCGGTTCCGGGGCCCGTTCGTCTGGCACAGCCACGAGGATGAAGACGAGATGTTCTTCGTCGTGTCAGGATCGTTCACGATGGAGCTTCGCGACGGCGACGTCCGACTGACGGCAGGACAGTTCTTGGTGGTGCCACGAGGCGTCGAGCACCGGCCGGTCGCCGAAGAGGAGGTGTGCGTCATGCTCTTCGAGCCCGCGTCCACCCTCAATACGGGTGACGCGGGCGGAGACTTGACCCGGACGGAGCTCGACCGGGTTTGACGCTTCAAGCCTTGTGAAGGACGACTTTCAGTTTCAAGTCGGCGGGCATAGCTGCCTTCGCCTTGTCGTTCCCTTTGACTTGGGCCCGGACCATGCCGGAGATGTCCATCGTCAGCGTTTTGCCGTCTTTCGACAACGTGTAGACCTTCGGCTTTGCAGCCTCGCCCGAAACGGCCTTGCCGTCGCGCTTGGTCGGCGTCAGGGTGACGGTGCTGCCGGACACGCTCCACTTACCTTCCGAAGCCATCGCCTTACCCCCGGGCATGCCCGTCTGATCGGCCTTGTACGTCTTGTCCGACTTTAGGTCGATCGTGATCGTCGGGCCTTGCATGCCGCCCTGCGCCTTCACCTTGGCCTTGATCTCCGGGTTCCCCTCGATCTCGATCTTGCCAGACCACTTCCCGGTCACGTCGGCCGCAAACGCTCCCGCGGCGAGGGCGACGGCCAAGAGGGCCGTCCAAATTCGTGCCTGTCTCACAGGGCACTGTACGGACGGCCCTCCTGAAAAGTTTCCGGGCCTAGCCGCCGTTCAGCGCTTCCCGGCCTTCCGTCGACCCTTCAGCAACGCCGAACCGAGAGCAAGGGCTCCCATAAGCGCCGGTTCGGGGACGACGTCCGAGTATTGGACGTGGTCGACTTCCCAGTCGCTGCTCGACGCCACGGACACCGTGATCGCACTGACGCCGCCCGCGTTCACGATGCCGAAGAACCGGTCTTCCGCGGCACCGCCTGAAATTTGCCCGTCGCCGAGCAGAAACGGGCCGGTCACTCCGAGCGACGCGCCGTTCTGGTCGAACGCCTCAAAGGTGACGTCGGCAAACCCGAAGTCGCCCGACGAGACGGCGCCGACGTCCGTCCAGACGAGGCCGGCTTTGGTCGGGAGTCCGCCGAGCCGTCCCGCGTCGAACTTGAACGTGACGGACGGGACGTTCAGATACCAACTGTGACCCGCGTTCCCGAAGCCGTCCAGATTGCCGTCGTCGCCGTCGACCGAATCGGTCTGGGCGCCCGGGCCAAGGGCGACTCCTCCGCTGGCGGTCGCCCAGGACGATAACGAACCGTCCTCGAAGTCTTCGATGACGGCGCCGGCGAAGGGTGAATCGGCCGAGGATAGATAAGGCGACGGGCCGACGTACTGTGCAGACGCGGCCGACGCGAGCACGACGGCTCCCGAAAAGACGAACAGGCTTCTCATGATCAAGTCAAACACCTTGGCGGTCTCGTGCCGCCTCGTACCAGTATAAATCCAGTGTCCCCGTCCTCCGACCAAGCCGGAGCGAACAAATCTAGCAAGATTCGACTATATTGGGGGCATGCGACGCTTCCTTTCGCCGGTCCTCGTCATCGCTGCGGCCGTCTGCATGGCCGGAACGGTCGAAGACGGCTACCCGAACCCGTCCGTCAAGAAGACCCTTTACGCGAAGAACGACCTTCGCGGCAAGAAAGCGCCCGAACTCAAGATCGAAAAGTGGCTCAACGGCGCACCGGAATCGATGAAGGGCAAGATCCTGTTCGTCGACTTCTGGGCGACCTGGTGCGGCCCCTGCCGGGAGCTGATCCCTGAAGTCAACCAATGGTCGAAAAAGTTCGGGAAGGACATCGTCTTCGTAGGGCTGAGCAACGAATCCGAGGACACGGTCACGAAGTTCATGGCCTCGACCAAGATGGACTACCACATCGCCGTCGACACCAAGTCACAAACGTCGAAGGCCCTTGGAGTTCAAGGCATCCCCCACGTGATGATCGTCAGTCCGGACGGGATCGTCCGCTGGCAAGGCTTCCCTGGAAGCACGGAAGACCCGTTGACGGAGAAGGTCTTGGAGCAGATCGTCAAGGCGAGCAGGGCCGGCCAAGAGCGGCGTTAGGCCGCGGTCCGCGAGTGGGAGTGGGCCAAGAAGCCGGTCCACTCTCGATGTTCTTGAGCGTTCCGCAGACGCAAAGACACGCCTCCCCGATAGAGCCCGGGAAGGATTTCGACAATGTGGGACTGGTAGCCCGTCAGCCGTACGGTGACGCCGTCCAGCGAGGCGGTGAACGCGGACAAAACGCCGATGTGCGGCAGTCCGGCACATACGAAGCCGAAGCCTCGCTCCGAAACGTCCGTGACGGTCAGTGTCGTCCCGTCCTCGGACTTGACGGTGAGGCCTGGGACGTGCGAGCGTTCCCGTCTGCCGTTCAAGACGGTCACGCGGTCGCCTGAGAGGCGGACGTCGACCCTCCGGACGTCCCCTCCGTCGACGATGCACGCCCAAGCTTCGAGCAGTCCGGCCTCGTTCACAAGGGCATAGGCGGCGCCGTGAAGGCCGGCCAGACTGTCATCGCCCTCCAGGATCCACCCGGCGGCGGAGACGCCGACGACTTTCGCCGCCGACCTTTGTCCGTCCGCGAACAGCAGGGTGGCCGTACGGCCTAAGATCCCATGGCCCATCACCGACTATTCTTGGCGCTCTGACGACGATCGTTCACCGTCAGGGCGCCTCCGTCGTCGATTTCGACGACAGCCAGGGGCCGGGCCTAAACTTTCGGTAGGGCGTAAGGCTTCCGGTATTCCCGACGGTAAGCCATGGTGTTCTTCCCGGCCTTGCCGACGATGTCCATTTTCGACTTGTCCCACCGGACGGTCTCTCCGGACATCAGGGCGGCGTTGGACAGATGGCAGACGATGGTGGTCTGAGCGATCGAGGAAACGTCGGCGATCGGAGCCTTCCTGCTCTTCACACAGTCGACCCATTGACGCCAGTGGCTCTCAGGCGCCGGGGCCTCTTCCTTGGGCAGTTCCTTTCCATCGGCATCGAGGACGGTCCAGCCGCCGCGCCAGACGCGGACGGTCTTCCCGTCTTCGCTGACGAACTCCGTGCCGTGGCCAGGTTTGCCTGGATGGTCGCGGTTGACCGACCAATGCATCACGAAGTCAGGGTCCTTAAAGCGATAGATCGATTCGATCGTGTCCGGAGCGTCACGGTCGTCGTCTTTGAACGCGAACTGTCCGCCCACGGTGCTGACCTCCGTCGGCATGACGAGGTCGATACCCTTGCTCATGCCGAGCAGTGCGATGTCCATCATGTGGACGCCCCAGTCGGTGGTCAGTCCGCCTCCCGTGTTCATGACCCACCGCCAGTTCCAGTGGACCTTGTTGTCCTGGTAAGGCACCATTTTGGCCGGGCCGATCCACATGTCGTAATCGAGGTTGCTCGGCGGGGCGATCGGCTTTTTTCGACCGATCCGCGTCCCATCGGAGATCCAAGCGCGGCACAGCACGATCTTGCCAAGTTTGCCGGACTTGACATAAGCGAGGGCGTCGGTGAACTCTTTGGTCGACCGCTGCCACGTCCCGACCTGGACGATCCGACCGTACTTCTTGGCCGCGGCCGCCATCGCGACGGCTTCGGTGATGTTGTGCGAGATCGGTTTTTCGCAGTACGAGTCCTTTCCGGCCTGGCAGGCGTGGATCAGGTTCAAGGCGTGCCAGTGGTCCGGAGTCCCGACGATCACCGCGTCGATGTCTTTCCTGTCGAGCATCTGACGATAGTCTTTGTAGACCTGGGGATCCCGGCCGTACTTCTTCTTGATCTCGGCGATGTCGCCAGGCATGCGCGAAGTGTCGACGTCGCACACGGCGGCGAACTCGACGTCGTCGTACTGCATCAACGTCCGCATGTTCGATGCACCCATTCCGCCGCATCCGATCAGACCCACGACCAGTTTGTCGTTGGCCGAGACCGGCCTCTTCCAAGGTGTCGCGACGTCCACCGCCTTGGCGAACGGCGCGATCGTCACGGCCGCCGCGGCGGCTCCGGTCTTTTTCAGCACGTCCCTTCTCGTCATCGGGTCCATCGGGCCCATTCTAGCTAAAGGAAGGGCTGGAATGCGACTCGACGCACCTGACGCTCATTAAGTCGGCGTCTTGACCGTCCGTGCGACCATCGATCCGGCCTCAGGTACCCTGCGACCGACCGGGCGAGTGGCGGAACTGGTAGACGCACTGGATTTAGGTTCCAGCGCCGCGAGGCGTGAGGGTTCGAGTCCCTCCTTGCCCACCAAGACGACAGCAGCGTCTCCGCAGTCTGACCGGCATCCTTACCGGTGTTGAACCTCATCGGTCCGTACTGCACAAGAGCCGTGAGCGGGCGGATGGTAACGTGATGACCGTGACCAGGATCATCGCCGTGGCCCTGGCTCTTTGGGGCGCCGTCTTCGCCCATGCGGCCGTGACCGTCCACTGCATCGGCGATTCCCTGACGCTCGGGTCGGGTGAAGGAAACCGCGGCGGCGGGTATCGCGCCTACCTGAAGGACGCCCTCGGCGACCGGATCGATTTCGTCGGGAGTCTGACGACCTTCCCTGGACCGTTGACCGATCCTGAGCACGACGGTCACGGCGGATGGACGACGTCCGACCTCTTGTTCGGCAAAGACGGATCCGGCACGGCCGCGGATTGGGTCTCGATGTACCGGCCGAACGTCGTGATCCTCATGATCGGCCGCAACGACCCGTCACCTTGGATCGCGTCGCTCCAGCACTACCGCGACTTGGCCGACGCCGTCTTCTCGGCTGACCCGGGCGTGAGGATCGTGTGGTCCAACGTGCTGCTCGGTAAAGACCAGGGCCCGGGCGAAACCGCCCGGTGCGAGCTGTTCGACTTCATGCTGAAGAGCGTCGTGTTCGAACAAAAGTCGCTGGGACGGCACGTGACGTACGTCGACGCCTATCGCAGGTTAAAGGGCCGCGACGACGTCTTCAGCGACAACGTGCACCTGAACGACTTCGGCTACTCCCTCCTGGCACGGTGCTTCCAGGACGCTCTCCGGCTCCCCGAGCCGATCGGTCAAGGCCGCTAGGACGCCTCAAGGTCCTTGGCGTAGCACAAGCTTCTTTCGATCCCGACGTACGGCCCGTAGTTCGGGACCCTGACGAAACCGGACGACTCGTACAACCTTTGGGCAGGTCGAAGTTCGACTGCTGTCTCGAGGACGGCCCTCTCATAGCCCGTCTCCTTGGCCCAAGTTTCGAGCTCGCGCAAAACGGCGGCACCGACGCCCTGGCCTCTCGCCGTCGGTCGGACGTACATCCGCTTGATTTCGACCGTCTTCGCGTCGACGGCTCGAAGAGCGCCGCAGCCCGCGGGCCTGCCGTCGAGCCGGGCGACGACGACGGACATCATCGGTCCGCTCTGGTTCAATGCCTGGAACTTGGCCGAATCCGGGCCGTCGAGGACGTTCAGGAACGCGTCCAATTCCATGGTGAGAAGTCGGAACGCTTCATCGCTCCCATCGGTGCGGGTCAGTTCGATCCGGTCGGACATGGCGTCGAGGGGGGCCGTACGAAAGCTGCCTCGGGCCTAGGGCACCGAGGCAGTCGTCGGTCAAAAGCTCAGGCGACGGCGCAGTGCACGTCGTGGACGCCGCTCAGGGCGTTCCACAGAGCCTTGGCCGTCTCTTCGCACGCCGCGACGGTGCGGTCCTGGTCTTCAGGGGACATGCGCTCGGCGTGTTGCGCGAGGACTTCCATTTCGTGGACGTCGTCGCAGTGGACGCGGAAGTACTCTTCGCCCTCGGCCGAAAGGGTGTAGTGCTCTTGCAGACCTTTGAGCTTGGACGTCGACGTGTGCGGCTGCTGGGCCTCGAAGGCGTAGAGCGAGCCGACGGACGTCACGGCGTCGGAAAAGTTCCGGTCGCAGACCCCTTCCAGGGCTTGCATTTGCGGGATCGAGGCCGGAGCGACCTGAGTTCCGAGATCCTTCGCGAAGTCGTCCCAGAGGGCGACGTGCGTCACTTCTTCTGCGGCGATCGCGTCCTCGCCGTGCGCGCTCCAGCCTTTCGGGACGAGAGCGACGAAGTTGCCCCATTCGGCGGCGTAAGTGGCGAGGGCTTCCTTGGGCAGGGTGCCGGCGCTCCAGGCCTGATAGAACGGGTGGTTCAGCAAGTTGTGTTCGGCGACGATCGCTTCGAGCCTCTTCCTGACGTCGGTCATAGAAGCCGAAGGATACCGGAAGAGGACGGGCGGCTTGCGTGGAGGGAACGCATAGCTTTACGCGAACGAGACTATCCCCAGAGCGGACCGAAGGCGCTGCACGCACGGAAGTCCGCCCCTTGTTCCTCAAGGGCCCCGAATCGCGACCAGACAGCGGGACGGAACACGTCGTCGCAGTTGTGCATGTCGACCGGGATACGCAGGACCGAGGCCAAGGTGACCAGGTCGGCGCCGATGTGCCCGTAGGAAATCGCGCCGTGGTTCGCGCCCCAGGCGGCCATGACCCCGTACACGCTCTCGAACGGGCCGTGACCCGTCAGTCTCGGAACGAACCAGGTCGTCGGCCACGTGGGGTTCGTCCTCTCGTCGAGCACTTTGTGGACGTGAGGCGGAAGATCGACCGTCCAACCTTCTGCGACCTGTATGACCGGACCGAGGCCACCCACCAGATTGATCCGGCACATCGTGACAGGCATACCGCCGACGGTCAAGAAGTCCGTCGACCAGCCTCCGCCCGGGAAGTATTCCGTCATCGACGGGCACCACTCGGTGGCTTGCAGACAGGCTTCGACGTCGGACTCCGTCATCTCCCACCAAGGCTTGACACGTCCGCCTGCGGCCCCCGTCCAGTCGAGCGCCGACGGGCCCGAATTGATCAAGTGGATGAACCCCCCTTCGAGGACACCGTCCGGACGCCAACCGGTCACGCGCTCCACCGCGCCGGCCGACCAGTACGTGCGGACGTCGCTAAAAAGTTGGGCCGTGCCGGTCATCAGGTGCCCCAACAACATGGAAGCCGCATTAAGCGAGTCGTTTTCGGTCGCAAAAACGTACGGTTGACGCACGCCGTCCCAGTCGAAACTGGAGCACAGCACGGCTTCCATATAATCCCCGTTCGGGCGGAAGTCGGTCCACTGTCGCTGTCCTTGGAACCCGGCGGCGAGGGCGTTGTGGCCCTCAGCGGCCTCTTGATGGCCGATTTCGGCAAGCTTCGGGTTCCCGACCATCAGGTCGCGCGCGATCAGGGCCATCTTGACCGACGTCTCCCACTCTTCGTCGTGACGGTGCCGCGAACGCTTCTTGTCGTCGCTGTTCCAGTCCTTCCCTTCCCTACAGTTCGCGCGCGTCCACAACAGCGCACGCTCGTATTCGTCCACGTCGAACACGCCGTGGGCGATCCGTCGGTCGATTTCCGACATGTCGACCGTCTCGACCCTGAGACCGAGCGTCTTCTCGAAGAACGGCTGGTCGACGATCGACCCGGCGATTCCCATGCTGACGCCGCCGATCGCCAGATACGAGTTCCCCTGCATCGTCGCGGCGGCCGTTCCCGCCCGTACGAACCGCAAGATTTTGTCGCGGACGTCGGCCGGCACGGTGGCGTCGCCCGATTCCTGGACGTCGCGCCCGTAAATCCCGAAGCACGGGACTCCCTTCTGTGCGTGTCCGGCAAGGGCCGCGGCGAGATAGACGGCACCGGGCCGCTCCGTTCCGTTGAACCCCCAGATCGCTTTCGGTCGCGTCGGATGGAGGTCGACCGTCTCGCTCCCGTAGCACCAGCAAGGCGTCACGGTCAGGCTCAGGCCGACGCCTTCGCACAGGAACTTGTCCTCGCACTTGGCCGCTTCGCTTGCTCCCCCTATGCAACCGTCGGCGACGACGCATTCGACGGGTAGCCCGCACGAATGGTGCAGCGAAGACGAGACAAGGTCCGCCGCCGCCTTCGCCATCCCCATGACCGTCCCCTCGAGCGATTCGCGGACGCCACCGTAACGGCCGTCGATGACCGGTCGGATCCCGACCTTCGGCAGTCGGCCGCGGAGCCGGTTATGGGCGTTGTGCATGCACCGATGCTACCGTGATCGGATCCGGACCGGCCAAGTTCCGGTCCTCCCAGGGTCAAGGTAGATTGCGAAAATGTCCACGGGGCCGCCGGTCCGCTATCAGGGCGAAATCGTCGAATGGTCCGACGACAAAGGCTTCGGGTTCGTGCGTCCCCGAGGAGCGGGCGCCGGGGACCTCGTGTTCTTACCCAAATCGGCCTTCGTCAACCGAAAGCGCTCGCCCTGCATCGGCGACACCGTCCTCTACGAAGTCAGGGTCGCTCCGGCAGACCCTCGTCGCAGACGGCGTACCGACAAGCGTGCCGCGCTCGTCACGTACGTCGGTGAAGACGCTCCGCTCGGCGCTCCCCGTAAGACCCGGACGCTCCTGATCGTCCTTGGTCTGGTCTTTTGGGCGGCCCTTTCGCTCGCCGGTGCGGCCATCGGCCTGTCCCACTGGCCCGGCACGGTCAGCGTCCTCGTATCGGCGTTGTCGTTCCTGGGTTACGGCGTGGACAAGTTGACGGCCGTGACGGGCGGGTGGCGCATCGCAGAGACCACGCTGCACACGTTCGACGTCCTCGGCGGTTGGCCGGGCGGAGCCATCGGACAGGCCGTGTTCCAGCACAAGACGGTCAAGGTGACGTTCCTTCGCACCTACTACGCTTCTGTCGTGGTCAACGTCCTCTTCGAAGCTCTGGTCCTTGGCCTGATAACGGTCGCTTTCTGACCCGACCGCCCTGTCGTCCGTCAGGGCCCTTCCCTGACGAAAGTGACTGTTCGAATTACCAGGGGCCGTGTTACCAAGAAGGAGAGAGGAAACACAAATGCCCCCTACCAGAGAAATGATCGAAAAAGCCGTGGAATGCCTCGGCGAAACCCGCTTGGTCCACTTCGGAGCCGACAAGTCCTCCGTGAAGGCCGGAGAGACCGTCACTGTGAGTTGGGACGTCGATGTTCCCGCCACGTGCGGCCTTTCCGTCCGGCTGAACCACGGACAAGTCCCGCGGAAGGGATCAAGGACGATACACCCCGTGAGGTCCGTCTTCTACCGATTGGACTGCGGCGCGGCCGGAGTCTCGCAGACGCTCGGTACGGTCGGAATCTCCGTGGACACGAGCGGCTGTGTCGTCCGGGAGATCCCGGAAGACCTGGTCCGGCCGGAAGTCCTGGCCAGTGTCGATCAGAGCCTCGCCGAATACAACGCCGATCCGAAGAACAAGGACCATCCAGTGTCCAAGCGGAAGGAGTCGGTCGTCGAGATCGAACCCTCGGGGATCGTCCTACGGCTGCGGTTGAAGCTCGCCATCGACAACTTCTTCGACCCCGACGTCGACGTCGACGCCCGGATCGATATCGGGATGTCGCCCGAAGGTCAAGTCCTGGCCGTCTACAAGAGCTTTGCGGTCGACGTCGACTGGCCTTGGTGGGTCACGGGCATCACGCTCGGCATCACGAAGATCGTCGAAGAATTCATGGACGGCGCCGTCGAAGGCGCGATGAAGCAGAAGATCCTGAACGACCTCCGTCGCGGCTTCCAAAATAAGGTCGACGCCTTTCCCGGCACGGCCGTCGACCTGGGAACGGCACAGGACGCCGTCCTCGTGACCCTCTGCCAGGACAGGCTCGACTTGCGCGGTCTCCTGTCGGTCCCCTCCGGTCACGACCTCGTGCTGGATCCGGCCTGACCACCCCTCCCCGCCCTCTCCAGCACCCGAAAGCCGGAGAGGGCGGTCCAGCTCCGTGCCCGACCGTGTCTCGCACAGTCGCCAAGCCTTTCTTTAGCGTTATCTTATAAGGAGTTCCCAAGATACTGCCTTGTTTCTTGGACTCTCCTAAAGTACGTTAGGTGTTCCTGCCGTAATCCGTTCACGCAACGTACTCTGAATGACGATGACATCGTATACTTTGGCCCTCTAGGTGTACCAGACTATGCGACAACGAGCGTTCACCCTCATCGAGCTCTTGGTGGTCATCGCGATCATCGCGATCCTCGCCGCCATCCTCTTCCCTGTCTTCGCCGCGGCCAAGGAGTCGGCCAAGCAGACCCAGTGCCTCTCCAACGCCAAGCAGATGGGCACGGGCCTCTACCTGTACCTGCAAGACGACGACGACGTCCTGCCGATGGCCAACTATGACAAGTACTTCAAGGGGCCGCCCTTCACCGAATTCTCGTGGAAGGAGGGTGCGGGCGTGGCCGGCTTGACGTGGGCGGACGTCCTCATGCCCTACATGAAGAACAAGCAGGTGTTCCGGTGCCCGACCGACGCGTCCGGACTGGCGCACAACCCGGAACCGGACGGACCGACGGTGCCTGGCGAGCTCTTGTCGTACGCGTTGAACTATTACTTCTACCGCCTCGACCACGACATCACGCTGCCGGACGGTACGGTCTCCAAGTTCCGAGGAGGGATTTCGGGCGGCAACATCGGCGAGATCACGACCCCGGCCAGCAAGATCTTTATCGCCGAGTCGGCCAGTAACGCCAGCTACGAGATCATCAACCCGAACCGGGCCCACTCGCCTGCCGGCGACAAGATCCTCGACCGCCACCGTGAAGGCTCGGTCTATGTCTACGCCGACACTCACGCCCACTATCACCGCATGTCCAAGTGGTGGAACGACTACACCAAGGCCCAGTGGAGCGACACGCTTTTCGCCGAGACCCTCCCCTGCCCTCAGTGGTTCCCTTACATCCAGGACAGCTCTGAGAAGTGGTGAGCTAGCGCCCCCATTCGAACCCCAGGCCGGGCATGATCCGTGCGCCGTTCGGCGCAGATTTCGTGCCCGGTCGCCCATTCTGACCCCAGAATCCGACGCCCGTCACCGTCGCGTCCTTATCGACGTCCTTGGGTTTGTCGGTCGGATGGAACCGCTCTTCCAGGTCTTTCCGAGACGCCGTGATATCGGCTTCGAGCGGGCTTCCTTTGCAGAGGGCGGGATCAGGCACCTCGACGACGGTCGTCGCTCCGCCAGGACTCTCGATCGTCAGGAAGTAGTCGCCGTCCTTGCGTTTCACGATACTCTTCACCTTGACTTTCAAACGCCACACTTGCGTCTCGAGGGGGCCGACGCGCTGGTCCTGAAAGTCCGGCGAGCTGATGTCGTCCCCGAGGCCCGACGGTCGTTCCATCTTCAGGATGTCCTCGATCGTCGTGTCCTTCGCCGCCAAGACGATGTCCTTTGCGGCTGCATCGAGCCCGTGTTTGACCGGAACCCTTGTCGCCCGGTTCGTGGGGTTGACCGTCTTCGGAGAGTCCCTCGTTACGGGCCCGGGTTTCGGGGCACACCCCGTGACGGTCACGGCCACAAGGGCGGGGGCGACGGCGAAGACGGTCTTCCACTGCATCGTACGGATTCTACGGCCACTCTTCGGCGACATTTCGCCGCACACCTTATGAGTTTTCTTATCGGTATAAGAACGGCATAAAAACGACAAGACGGACGGTCACCGGGTGCGTGTTTCAGGACGAGATGGAAACCGTTATCGTACAATGGTCACGTCGATGCCGCGGCGCCGAGCCTTCACCTTGATCGAGATCCTCGTCGTGATCGCCATTATCGCGGTCCTGGCCGGCATCGTGTTCCCCGTCTTCTTCCAGGCGAAAGAGGCCGCACGCAAGGACACGTGCCTTTCGAACCTCAAGCAGGTCGCGGCTGCCACCCTCCTTTACTGCTCCGCCTCTGACGACACTTTCCCTCTCGCCCAGACCGACGGGCCCGATCAAAGGTTCTGGGGAGACCTCGTTCAACCCTATGTCAAGGACTGGGGCGTCCTTCGGTGTCCCTCCGAAGCCCTCCCGTTCGCCACGGTCCCGCTCGGCCTGCACTCGTCGTCTTGGAACTACCACTACGCGCTCAACGACGTCCGGTCGGACGACGACCTTCCCTTAGGCGCCGCAGCCGCCGCCGGATCGACCGTCACCCGGCCGACTGAAACCGTCCTGTTCGTCGACGGCTGGCCTTTGAACGCCGATCCCGGCGACGGGAACGACGCCGACCGTCACGTCGTGAACTGGGTCTGGGGAGAGAGGGACTCGTCGCACCGGCCGACGGACGACGGGAATCCGCGACATCAGGGCCGGTTTTCGATCGCGTTCTGCGACGGGCACGTCGCGGTCCGGGCACGCGGCAAGAACGCGGACGGGACCTTTCAGAAGGGCACGCTCGATATCGAATGGGTCTGCGACGGGAGTCGCTGACCTGTTCAGGAACCGTTCGTCCGCCCGTCACGTTTTCGTCACGATGTCCGTCACGGTTCCCGTTATGGAGCCGTCACGCCTGCTGTCGGACAATGCCCCCATGCCGCCCAGAGCGGCTCTAGGACAAGGACATGAACAGCAAAACCAACTCGATGACGACCCTCCTTCGCACGACGATGCCCGTCGCCGCAGCTTTCGCCCTCGCCCTGCCCTCGCAGGCCGCGTTCGGCGAGAACTGGCGGACCGTGACCCTTAAGTTGGGCACGACCGAGCAGTACCTGCGCGACTATGTCGAAGGATCGGGCGTAGCGACCAACGCTCGCGGGCTCCAGGTCGGCGGCAACTGGGTCAACGGACTGATGCACGACGTCGACTTCGACAGCGCGGGCAACGAATACGCGATGGCGTCGTTCAACGACAACGGCATCTATAAGGTCAACGACGTGACGGGCGCCTGCAACCAGATCGCGACGATCGGAGGGATGCCCGAAGGCGACCTGACGTACAACCCGGTCAACAACAGGCTCTATGCGGCGGGCACGCTCGCGGGGACGTCGACGGTCTTCGAGATCGACCTGAACAACAACAACCAGGTCTCGACCTTCTGCACGGGAACGGGCTGGGACGACATCTCCGGACTCGCTTGTGACTCGCTCGGCAACATGTACGCCCTCGCGACGAACGCGAACGGCAACGGCATTCCCGACATCCTCAAGGTCACGGGTTCAGGATTCACGAACATGGGCACGCTGGGCGTGGGTTCAGGGGTCATCGCGGGGATGGATTACGACATCCACGACACCCTCTATGTCCTGACGGGCAGCGGGGCTCTCTACACGTTCAGCCCGACCAGCCCGAACAACGTGAACTTCGTGGACTTCGTGGCCAACTCGGACGGACAACCCTATACGGGACTCGCCGCCGTCACGCCCGAGCCTTGTTCGATGATCGGCCTCGGTGCCGCCGCCCTAGGGTTCCTGGCGCGGCGCCGCAACAAGGCGCGCGCCTGAGCCCTCCGTCCTCACTCTCCAACGGGCCCGGTCACTCCGGCCGGGCCCTTCCTCTCCGACGAACGCGACGTTTCCTTCACCGAGAACCATGAACACGACCACCTTCGCCTTGGCCCTACGGCCCCTCGTCACTCTGGCCCGCACCGGCGCCCTCACCCTCTTTGCCGCGTCCGCGTTGTCGGCGTCGGCTTCCGCGTCCCGTGCTCCCGCCGTCTTCGCCGCCGCCGATCAGATCGGTGGGCCAGGCTTCGTCGGGTGCAACGGAGACCTGAACGAAGTCAGTTCCGTCATGCCTGTCCTTTCGTCGGCCGCCATCGAAGAGTTCACGATGCCGACGAACGCCACGATGGTCACACAGGTCGACGTCGTCCTTCGGACGCCGCAAGGGGGTTCGTGGCCCACGGTCCAATTTTGGACGGTCTCGGTTTTCGCCAGCGTGAACCAGGCCGAGAACAGCGGCTCGGCGTTCTCGAGCGGTGCGGTCGCGACGACGTTCACGAATTCGGCGACGATGACGTACAACTACGCCCCCAACTGTGTGAGCGGGACGTCGAACGCCCTCTGCCAGGTTCCGGTCAACTTCGTGCTCCAACCGGGGCTGACCTACTGGGTCGTATGCGCACCGGTCACGAACGCGATGCCGACGCTTCGGCTTGCACGCTCGAACTACTCGGCAGGCTTCCCGAACGGTAACAACGGCGTCTGGATCAACCCGGACAACGGATGGGGCCTCGGGACGAGCGTGGCGACGAACGCGAACTCGGCGGTCCGCGTCATCGTTCAGTGACCTACGACCTCTTCTGTTCGACGGGCCCCTATGGCGGGGGCCCGTCGTCGTTTTCCGGCGGCTTTCCGACGGGCGACGTGAAGAGGAGCAGGGTTCCAAGGACGAGGATCTCGACCGCTTCGGTGACGAGTTGGAACGTCAATCGCACCGGATCCCAATTGTCCAGATACCTCCGCGTCGCGGGCCAAAGGAACGCGTTCAGCGTCACGGCCGCGATCACGGACTCCAGGAACAAGAGCACTGCTGCCGCCGTCCGGGATTGTCTGAACAGTCCGACCGAGAGGGCCAGAACGACGACGGCCGCCACGACGCCTGGCCAGGTGGCCGCGAACTGCTTGGCCGGCTCGTGGGTCCAGGCGTAGAAGTGGTTCCTTAAGGGCCCTGTTCCTTGAAGGACCGCGATCAACCCTGCCACCGTCCACATCCACGGCTTGACCGTTGTACGCCGGCCAGGACTCATGGTCCAAGGATACTGAGTCGCAGACCAAGCCGTGCCTTCCGCGGACCGTCTCGGACGATCCTTCCATTATTGGTCCGGAGCGTTCGTCCGTCTGGCGGCTTCCTCGCAAAGACGCGAGAGGGCCAAGGCAGCCTAGCGGTCAGAAAGCTCTTCAGTACTTCATCCGCACATAGACCGTGAACTGGACCACCGGTTCGCTGACGACGGGATTCACGACGTGGTCGAAGTCTTTGCCCGTCAGTCCGTTGAAGAAGAAGGTCTGCGGCTTCCTGGCGCGCTGGATGAGCATGTTCGGGCGCCAGCCGTCCATCTGCTCCGACTCTTGCGCCACGTACGAGTCGTACATGTCGGCGGGATAGTAAATGCTGAACTGTGGATTGGTCAGCCCCGAAGGCTGTCCCATCTTGACCCCGAACAACCGCTCCATGTCGTCCGACTTCCGTTTGAGGACGAGCGCGGCTTCCGCAAGGAGCTTGGTCTGCAAGGCGTCGATGTCCTTGACGACGTAGTCGACCTTGACCAGGTCGAAGACGCCGACCTTGGCCGCAGCCTCGATCAGGCCGTCGATCCCCCCTTTGTCCTTGTAGCGGACGAGGACGTTCTTTTTGACTTCGAAGCCGACGACGATCTCGCGCATCGTGTTGTCCGGCAACGCCTCGTAGCCGTAGATCCGGTTTTGAGCGACGAAGTCGACGTATCGGTCTTGCGGGCGGACTTTGAGACCGTTTAAACCTGATTCGAAGGCCTTTACGGTGTCGTCCATCTTCTTCCGAGCCTCTTCCAAGGTCTTACCTTCCGCGTTGACGCCGAACACGGCCACGTATTCGTCGGCCACGACGTTCATGAGCACGCTGGCTTCGACGAACTTCCCGTCCCCCGGCGCTCCCCTCTTCGCCAGTTCGTTGGCCCGGGCCGCTTCGACCCCTGACCGCGATTGCTGACGGTACGCGGCGCTGCCGCCCCCGACTTGGGCGAACGCGTGAGACGCGCACGTGACGACGAAGACGATGGCGAGAGAAACCGGTGTAAGCCCTTTCATTGTTGTGCCCTTGCTCGAAACCTGTCGCTCTTAGGGACGTGTCCGTCGCTCGATCGGTAACATACGACGTCAAGTTTCTCGAATCCGCGTCCACCCACGGGGTCAAGGCAAGAGGACGTCACGAATCGCCTGCCAACGGTAGCGCCAAACAGCTCCACGTTGTGCACAATACGACTCATGCCAGAGGCTGACAACGTCGTCACGCATACGATCGCCGATTTCGTCGCGAGTACCGCCGAAAAGGACAACCCAGGGAACGTCTTCGAACTTGAGTCCAGCCGTATGCTGGAAGCCCATGTCAGCGGCAGGACATGGTCGAAACTCGGCTCGATGGTCGCTTACCGGGGCAGCCTGCAATTCAAGCGCGAAGGAATGCTTGAAGGTGGCGTCGGCAAGGCCCTGATGAAGATGGTTTCGGGCGAAATGTCACCGCTCGTCAAGATCGAAGGGAACGGCATCGCCTACTTGGCTGACGAGGCGAAAGAGGTCACGATCCTTCGCCTGACGGGCGATTCCATCAACGTCAACGGTAACGACCTTCTCGCGTTCGAAGACACGGTCTCCTATGACATCACGATGCATAAGAGGATCGCCGGCATGATGTCGGGGGGCCTGTTCTCGGTCAAGCTGAGCGGCAACGGCATGGTCGCCATCGTGTCGCACGGCAAGCCCTTGACGCTGAAAGTCTCTCCGAACGATCCGGTCTTTACGGATCCGAATTCGACCGTCGCGTGGTCCGGTAACTTGACTCCCGAACTGAAGTCCGACATTAACTTTAAGACCTTGATGGGGCGCGGTGGCGGAGAGACGTTCCAGATGGCTTTCCGTGGCGAGGGTTTCGTCGTCGTCCAGCCGTTCGAGGAACATCCGGCCGTCCAGTCGACCGCTCGCTAACAGCGAACGGTCGACTGACGAGAAGCCGCTGTCAGTTCACCTGGACCATTTCGAAGGCTTCGACGACGTCGCCTTCTTTGAAGTCTTCCCAGCCCTCGAACTTTAAGCCACAGTCCTGGCCCGCGATGATCTCGCGCACGTCCTCTTTCACGTTGCGGAGCGAAGCGACCTTGCCCTCGTAGACCAGTTCCGTGCCCCGCTTGATACGGACTTGGGCGCCGCGCAGGATCTTGCCGTCGGTACAGTGCGAACCCGCGACTTTGCCCGCCTTCGAAAGCTTGAAGGCGACCCGGACTTCGACGGTGCCCATGTACTCTTCTTCGAACTTGGGCTCGAGCATGCCTTTGACGGCGTTCTCGATGTCCTCGATGAGTTCATAGATGATCGTGTACGTGCGGATTTCGACCTTTTGACGCTCGGCCTCGTTCTTCGCGCCCGGTTCGGGTTTCACGTTGAAGCCGACGACGATCGCGTTCGCCGCGCTGGCGAGCAAGATGTCGCCTTCGGTGATCGTCCCGACGCCTGCGTGGATCACCTTGACGTTGACTTCGTCGTTCTCGATCTTGTCGAGAAGGCCCTTGACCGCCTCGACGCTCCCTTGAACGTCCGCCTTGACGATCAGGTTGAGATCCTTGACATCGTCCTCGACACCCATCTTCCGGATGTCCTTGAGGCTGACCCGCCGTTTCGGGCTGAACAGGGCCTTGGCGCGCTCTTCGTCCACGCGAACCCCGACGGTGTCGCGGGCGTCCCGCTCGTCCTTGGCCGGTTCCACGGTGTCGCCGGCGAGCGGAACGTCGTCTAAGCCGAGCACCTCGACCGGCATCGAGGGGCCGGCGGACGGCATCCTTTCGCCTTTCCAGTCCGTCAGGGCCTTCATCTTGCCCCACGTCCGTCCGACGATGATCACGTCCCCGACCTTGAGGGTGCCTTCCTCGACCAAGACCGTGGCTACGGGGCCTCGGCCTTTCTCGAGCTTCGCTTCGATGACGACGCCTTTCAGCGCGCCCTTCGGATCGGCCTTCAGCTCCATGATGTCCGCTTGAAGCAGGATCATTTCGAGGAGGTGGGGGATGCCTTCGCCCGTGTGGGCGCTGACCGGACAGACGATGACGTCTCCGCCGTAGTCTTCTGCGACCAGTTCGTACTGGGTGAGCTGCTGCTTCGCCTTCTCGACGTTCGCTTCAGGTTTGTCGATCTTGTTGACCGCGACGATGATCGGGACTTGAGCGTTCTTGACGTGGCTGATCGCCTCGATCGTCTGCGGCATGATGCCGTCGTCGGCGGCGATCACAAGGATCGCGATGTCCGTGACCTGCGCACCTCGGGCCCGCATCGCGGTAAACGCCGCATGGCCCGGCGTGTCCAAAAACGTGATGACGCCTTCAGGAAGCGTGACCTGATAAGCGCCGATGTGCTGCGTGATGCCGCCGAATTCGCCTTTGACGACGTTCGTCTTGCGGATGTAGTCCAGCAGCGAGGTCTTGCCGTGGTCGACGTGGCCCAAAATCGTGACGACCGGCGGCCGTTTTTCGGCCTTGTGCGGCTGAGGCCCGCCCTTCTTCGCGCCCCCTAACTGAGGTTTCGGCGCGGTCGAGGGTTCCGCCCAGACGACGGTCTTTCCGAATTCGCCTGCAAGCTTTTCTGCCACGTCCTGTGCGAGCGTCGTGGTCAAGGTCGCCATGACTTTGACCTTCGTCATCAACGTCTTGAGGACGTCTTTGTCAGGCTGACCGAGGGCGGCGGCGATGTCCCGAGGCGTCGTTTTGGACGGGGAAAGCCTGACGGATCCAGGATCACCGACGGCCTCCTTGACGGCCTCGCGGATCAGGTCGAGATCGTCCTTCT
>JAFDWQ010000003.1:0-35978 GCA_018268395.1 Armatimonadota bacterium
GTCGTGTTGATCGCCGTCTGCGGCAAGATCACGTCGTAACCCGCGTTGTTGTTCGGGTTGTTCGGGTCGTGGCTCAACAGGAGCTGGACCTTGAAGGTCCCGCTGTGCACCATCTTGGCCGTCACGGCCCAGTCGATCGCGGTCGGGGCGGTCTTGGTCGTGGTGTAGTCGAACCGGACCCGGACGATCGGCGATGTCGCCGAAGTCACGACGAACTTGCAGACGCGCCAGGACACGCCGTCGGCGACGGCTGTGTCGCCAAAGCCGCCCGAGCTCGACTTGCCGATCGAGACCGCTCCGTTGACCGGGGCCAGGATCTCGGTGGTCGAGCCCATGCTCGCTTCGAACTCGAGCGTCGGACCTTGATACGTGTTATGTGAGAACCCCGCGAACGTGGCCGCAACGTTCAGAAAGTCGGGGTCGGTCGAGTCGGGCGTGACCACGATCCGGATGTCTTTGCCGTTATTGAGCGCGTCGATCAAGATCGACTTGGCCTGGTCGCTCAGCGTGCACGGGAAGGCGTCCACCTGCCCCGAATTCGCGTTGCCCGTCGTATTGAACTGACCGCTGCCAAGGAACACCGTCGGCAGTTGGTTTCCCGCACCGTCCGGCGTCACGTCGTTCTGCCAGACAAAGGGCGACGTACCCGGGTCGATGGAGTTGACCGTATCGGTCGAGATCCAGAATTTGACCGTTCCGGGAAGGGTGAACGCGGCGTTCGCCTCCGTCAGGACGATCTTGAAGTCCGTGACGTCGTTGACCGGCATCCCGATGTTGAAGTCGGTCCCATGAAAGTCAGCGGCCCCCCAGCTCCGAAAGTTCTCGGCGTTCCCTTCGCCTTCGATGTTGAAAAAGTTCTTGCCGTTCGTCCCTTGTCGCGGGCCGGCGATCTGGATCGTGGCGTTGTTGAACGCTTCCGCGCTATAGGCCGCCATCGCCGCATGCGCGACGAGTGAAAGAAGTCCGAGTGCTAAGGCTCTCTTGAACATGGTTTCCTCTCTGGTCTTGATGACCGGAGAGATGTTCGCAGGGGCGGTTTATCGAGGGGTTATGGCGACTAGGCGACGGTCGAATTCTCGACCAAGCTCGCGGCCCGTTTGTCAAGGGCGGCTTGGACGAGCCCCAGGAACAACGGGTGCGGCCGGTTCGGACGGGACTTGAACTCGGGATGGGCCTGGGTCGCGATGAAGAACGGGTGCGACGGCAACTCGACCATTTCGACGAGCCTATAGTCCGGGGAGACTCCGGAGACGACCAGGCCTTTCTCGATCATCAGTTCCCGGAACTCGTTGTTCACCTCGTAGCGGTGCCGGTGACGGTCCTCGATCCTCGTACTGCCGTACAGCTTGTGGGCCAACGATCCGCTCGCGATGTTGCACGGGTAGCTCCCCAGCCGCATCGTGCCGCCCTTCGTCTTGACCTTGGTCTGATCGGGCATGAAGTCGATTACGGGATAGGGGGCGTCGGGGTCGACTTCGGTGGTGTTCGCTCCCTCCAGTCCGCAGACCGACCGGGCGAACTCGATCACCGCCATTTGGAGGCCCAGACAGATCCCGAAGAACGGGATGCCGTTCTCACGGACGTACCGGATCGCGCGGATCTTGCCTTCGATACCACGGTCGCCGAACCCTGGGGCCACGATGACCGCGTCGACGTCGCCCAAAAGGGTCGCAGGATCGATCGTAGACTCCAACGTCTGGCTCTCGACCCAACGGATCTCGACCTTGGTGTCGTGGGCGCCACCCGCGTGGATAAGGGCTTCGGCGATCGACTTGTACGAGTCTCCGTTCTGGGTGTACTTCCCGACGACGGCGATGCAGCACCGCTTGGACGGGGCTTTGATCTTGTCGACGATCTTGCGCCACTCGCTGAGGTCGGCCGAACGGTTCTCAAGGCCCAGCCGGTTTTCGACGAGGTCGCCCAATCCCGCCTCTTCGTACATCAGCGGGACTTCGTAGATCGTTTCGGCGTTCAGGCTCTCGACCACGGCGTCGGTCGGGACGTCGCAGAACAGGCTGATCTTCTCCTTCACGTCGTGGCCGATCGCGACGTCGCTCCGGCAGACGAGCACGTCGGGGGAGATGCCGATCTCTCGGAGCTTGATGACGCTGTGCTGCGTCGGCTTTGTCTTGATCTCGTGCCAAGGGCCGACTTGGGGGACGAGCGTCACGTGGACGTACAGCGTGTTCTCTTTCCCGAAGTCCTTTCGCATTTGACGGATGGCTTCAAGGAACGGGAGGGACTCGATGTCCCCGACCGTGCCGCCGATTTCGGCGAGGACGACGTCGGCTTCTTGCTGCCGACCAAGGTCCACGATCGCGCGCTTGATCTCGTTCGTGACGTGGGGAATGACCTGGACCGTTCCGCCGAGGTAGTCGCCTCGCCTCTCGGCGTCGATGACGTTCCGGTACACCTTGCCCGTCGTCACGCTCGATCCGGACGAACACGAGACGTCGATGAACCGTTCGTAATGTCCCAGGTCGAGGTCGGTCTCCGTGCCGTCGTCCGTGACGAAGACCTCGCCGTGCTGGAACGGGTTCATCGTCCCGGCGTCGACGTTGATGTACGGGTCGAGCTTCATCGGGGCGACGACCCAGCCCCGGTTGCGAAGGATCCTCCCGAGCGAGGCCGACGTGATGCCCTTGCCGATGCTCGAAACGACGCCGCCCGTCACAAAAATGTACTTCGTCATAGGACAACCGGAGGCTTCCTCGAACGAGCCCATGCGTCGGGACGAAGCAAAGGGTGAGGGGGCCTCTCGAATTATACGGGATTTCTCATCGCGAGGCATGGCCCGGCTCTCGAAGGAGGCACCGCCCTCAGGGCTTGACGAGGCGGGCCGAGCCGTCGTTCGGCCCAGCGGCACAGGGACTTTACGGGGATCGGCCTGCCGGACGGCCCGTCTCCCGTGCCGAAGGTGTCGGCCCGTCGTAGAATCGGCTCAGAAATGGCGTTTGCGTCGATTCCGGAAGTGCTCGAAGAGATCAAAGCGGGTCGAATGGTCGTCGTCGTCGACGATCCCGACCGGGAGAACGAAGGCGACTTGATCATGGCGGGCGAGAAGTGCACCGCAGAAGACATGAACTTTATGATCCGGTACGGCCGTGGCGTCCCGTTCATTCCGACGACAGCGGAGCGCCTCGAACGTCTGGGCATCCCCATGATGACCAAGCAGAACACGGCCCGGCTCGGAACGGCGATGGCCGAGACCGTGGACGCCCGGCACGGGACGACGACGGGCGTGTCCGCGGCCGACCGCGCGCGAACGGTCGAAGTGTTCTGCGACCCTTCGTCCCTTCCGAGCGACCTCTTGCGGCCGGGCCACGTCATCCCGCTCCGCGCAGAAAAGGGCGGGGTGTTGCGGCGTGCCGGTCACACGGAGGCGGCGGTCGACCTCTGCTTGCTCGCCGGACTACAGCCGGTCGCGGTCGGAGTGGAGATCCTCAACGAGGACGGCACGATGATGCGGATGTCGGACCTCCAGGCTTACGCCGGGCGCCACGGGCTCAAGATCACGACGATCGCAGACCTGATCGCTTACCGCAGGAACCACGAGCAGCTCGTCAAACGCGTGGCAGGCCCGATCGACTTTCCGACAAAGCACGGCCGGTTCACGCTGTACGCGTACGAGACCGAAGTCGAACCCCATCCGTTCCTGGCCATCGTCAAGGGCGCGATCGATCCGGAAGTTCCGACGCTCGTGCGGGTGCACTCGTCGTGCCTGACAGGCGACCTCCTTGGGTCCCTGCGGTGCGACTGTGGAGACCAACTGGTGCTCGCCCTCCAGAAGATCGAGGAGAGCGGTTCGGGCGTCGTGCTCTATATCGCTCAAGAGGGCCGGGGTATCGGCCTCGTGAACAAGCTCCGGGCCTACGAGCTCCAAGACCAAGGGTTGGACACCGTCGAGGCGAACGAGGCCCTCGGTTTTAAGCCGGACCTTCGCGATTACGGGCTCGGGTCGCAGGTCTTGATCGACCTTGGCGTCCGCAAGATGCGGCTGATGTCGAACAATCCAGCTAAACGTGCCGGATTGACGGGCCACGGGCTCGAGATCGTGGAGTTCGTCCCGATCGTCGCCGAGCCGAACGATCACAGCGGCCGTTATCTCGAGACCAAGAAAGAGAAGCTAGGACACTTGCTGCCTTAGATTCCTCTCCGGACCGTAGCTTTCGGAGAAAGGGCCGACGACAGGCACTCGACGATCTTCTCGGACGTCGACCTGCCGTTAAAGGACAATGTGGCCTCATAGCCGCCGCGGTCGTAATCGGAGGGCGTCAAGACGTATCCGATCCATCCGTCGACGTGGCTGACCACCAAACAATGTGGAAAACCTGCCTTCCGGGCGACGGCCTGGATCCGCCGACCCACCTCTGCCGTAGGTTCGCCCGGTATTCCGACGAGGAGAAACTTGCCCATCTTGACGAGCCGTAGGGTGGCCGACCGTTGTGCGAACTTGCCGATTACAACCTGAGCGAGGGCGTCCGGAACAGAATACGACTTGGCGAACGTCGGATGCGGTACCGGCGGGTCGAGCGTGCAACGGACGTCCTCAGACTCTGGCGAGGCCCCTGGCGAAAGGACGGGGACGGGCACGTCGCAAGACATGTTGCGCAGGAAACTTTCCACAAAGTTTCGGCACTTTTCCACAGGCCCTGGGCCTGTTGCCCGCGGGGACACGTCTCCGATCGCTCCGGGGATCACGGGAGCGTCCAGCCTGTCGGCCAAGACGGTCGGCCAATCGCCGTCCGTCCTGTTCCAAGTCTCGTCGTGGATGGTCGCATGGGCCGGATAGGACGCCAAGAGCGGGCGGCCGTCGCCTTCGAGCACCCAACCCGTCTTGTCCGGCTTCGCTCCGGGACGGCGGCCTCGGTTCAGGTCCGCACGGAACCTCCGGAGGGACAGTCCGTGGACCGCGCGGACCGGGGCCGTCCGGACCGCTTGGACCGCAGCCACCGTCCGCGCCACGTACCAACGGAACCACCGTTCGCTGTACGGTGCGATCCCGGGGACCGCGAACGTCATCTGAGGGTTGAGCATCTGGCTGTCGGGGGCGCAGTGAGTGTGGGTCGCTACCAACCAAAGGGCCTTGCCCCGCCCTTCCTGGCCCTTCGAAAGTTCGTCCGAGACCGCCTGAAAGAAGCCGTCCGGTACGGTGAGCATGTCTAAGGCTACGACCGTCACGTCGCCGATCTCGATTCCTCGGGCGTAGAGCCTGTGCCCTCCTGCTTCCGCGACCGCCCCTTTGCGCGCCGTATAGCCTCCGAGCGGCAGTAGGTCCGGAGGGGTGATGTCGGTATCGGCCGTCCGGACGGTGACGGTCGCGAACCCCAGGGCGGCGATCCACGTGAGCACGGCCCATTCTACGTCGGGCCATGAGGTGCCCGGGGCGTCTGCTAAACTCGCCTCACATGAGTTTTGCGGTCCAGTTGGCCAGCGATGTGTGCCAGGTGGAGCCGGGTTCGACGGTGCCGGTCGCGATCGAGGTCGTGAACCGGACGGACTCGGCCGACCGCTTCGAAATCGAGATCGAGGGCCTGGATCCTCGATGGGCGGCCGTTCCGGTCCCCAGCTTTCAACTCGAAGCACGCGAGGCGCGGACAGAGCGGATCTTTCTGAAGCCGCCCCGAGAGTCGGAAAGTACGGCCGGCGTGTATCCGTTCGTCGTCAAGGTCCGGTCGCTCGAGACGGGCGACGTCCGAAGCGCCCAGTGCGCGCTGGAAGTCAAGCCGTTCTCCAGTTTCAGCCTTGACGTCCAACCGAAACGGGGCAAGGTGTCCCCGTTCTCCGGTTCGACCCGGTTTGACGTGACGGTGATGAACCTAGGCAACGGGGAGCAGACCCTGCAGATGTTCGCCACCGACACCGAAGCGATGTTCGCGTTCGAGTTCGATGCGGACCAGGTGACCTTGGCCCCGGGTCAACAACGTTCTCTCAGCCTGACCGTCGCGGCGACGAAGAGTTCGCTGTTGGCGAACTCCCGGTTGCAGAACTTCACGGTGACGGCCAGGAGCACCGACAACCCGGCCGTGGCCGCGGCGGGCACGGGACAGATCGAGCAGCGGGCCTTGGCGACGCCAGGCACGTTCCTCATGCTGCTCGTCGTCATCGGCGCCCTGTTCGCATGGGTCGTCTATTGGCCGAAACCACCCAAGATCGAGAGCCTCGTCACGTCCGCCGATACGGTGACGGTCGGGCAACCGGTAGAGATCAAATGGAAGGCCTCCCGGGCCACGTCCGTGAAGATTCAAGTCGGGAACTGGTCGAAGGACAGGCTGTTCCCGGACGGTCAGACCGTCTTCACGCCGGACACTCCAGGGGACTACTTGGTCGAGTTGACGGCCGTGAACGGGGACCAGGCGACGAAGGATACGAGCAAGCTGATCAAGGTCCTGGCACCGGTCCAAGTCCCGAAACCTGTGATCGAGCAGATCAGCGTCGAACCGAAGCAGGTCGACCTCGGCCAACCGTACATGCTCAACTACAAGTTCTCGCCTTCGGTCACGCGCGCCGTCCTTCACCCGGCCCAACGGGACCTCGACGTCAAAGAGGAGAGCATCCAGCTCGTCGCGGACACCGTCGGAAAGGTCCGACTGACGGTCAAGGCGTTCAATTCGGCGGGCGACCAGGTCGAGAGTTCGGTCACGGTCAACGTCATCAAACAAAGTAAGGCCAAGATCCTGCAGTTCTCCGCGACGCCGTTGGAATTCGAACCTGGAGGTGGGACGACCACGCTGTCCTTCGTCCTGACGGGCGCTGCCAAGATCGAACTCTATTCAGGCGGGGATAAGACCGTGATCGACCAAGCGAACGAGGTCACGGTGGCCAACGACAGGCTTACGGGAAGCAAGTCGTTCACGGTGACGGCGGACAGGACGTTCAAGCTGGTCGTGTACGACGACGAAGGCGTTCCCGTGACGTCGACCGTCACGGTCAAAGTGAAACCTGCCGATACGGCGACCGAGCCGGCAACGACGGGAGGCGAGACGACCGGGGGCACGGGCCATTGAGGCGCGCCCTGCTTTCGGTGACCGACAAATCAGGGTTGATCGACTTTGCCTCCGGCCTCGTTAGGCTCGGCTTCGACATCGTGAGCACCGGGGGGACGGCCAAGGCCCTGCGTGAAGCCGGCATCCAGGTCACCGACGTCCAAGACGTAACGGGCTTTCCGCCGATGCTAGACGGCAGGGTCAAGACCCTGCATCCCATGATCCATGGCGGACTGCTCGGCGACCTTCGGTCGCCGGACCACCGGGATCAGATGGACGACGCGCGGATCCGCCCGATCGAGGTGGCCTGCGTCAACCTTTATGCGTTCGAACAGACCGTTAAGTCCGGCTGCACCCTTGAGGAAGCCGTCGAATCGATCGACATCGGGGGCCCGGCCATGGTCCGTGCCGCGGCGAAGAACTTTGCGAACGTGACGGTCGTCGTCGACCCGGACGACTATGGTCGCGTCCTTAGCGCGCTCGAAAGCGACGATGTCCAGGACCTGAGGAAAGGCCTCGCTGCCAAGGCCTTCCGTCACACCGCCTTCTATGATTCCCTCGTCAGCCGGTACTTGACCGAGGACGTCGCCGACCAGGAGACGTTGACCTTAGGGTGGCGGTCGTCGCCCCGGCTCCGTTACGGCGAGAACCCCCATCAAAGCGCTTCGCTCTATGTCGACCCCTTGACCGAAGGCGGCGTCGCCCAGGCCAAAAAGCTTTGGGGAAAGGACATGAGCTACATCAACGTCCTGGACGCCGCCGCGGCATGGGAACTCGTCTGCGACCTGCCGGAAGGTTCGTGTGTGGTCATCAAGCACGCGAACCCGTGCGGCGCCGCTTCGCTCGGCGACCTTGCAGCGAGTTACGTCGCGGCCAAAGCGTCCGACCCGGTGTCGTCGTTCGGTGGCATCGTCGGATTGAACGGTGTCGTCGATGCCCGAGCGGCGGAAGCGATGACGTCGAAAGGCAATTTCCTGGAAGTCGTCGTCGCCCGGGGGTTCGATCCTGAGGCGCTCGATGTTTTCCGCGAGCGTTCGGGTTGGGGTCAAGACGTCCGCCTACTGGAGGCCGTCGCGGCTCCCGCGACTCCGTTCCTGTCCGTCCGTTCGGTCCGGGGCGGACTTCTGGTCCAAGACTCCGACGAAGATTTCGGAGCGCCATGGACGTGTGCTACGGCCAAAGAGCCTTCGGCGGAAGAAACGGAAGCCCTGAGGCTGGCATGGACCCTGGTCAGGCACGTGGGATCGAACGCCATCGTCGTCGCTTCGAAAGACCGGTTGCTCGGAGTCGGAGCAGGCCAAATGAACCGCGTCCAGTCCGTCCGGCTGGCCTTAGACCAGGCCGGCGAAGGGGCCAAGGGCGCGGTCTTGGCAAGCGACGCCTTCTTTCCGTTCCCGGACAGTATCGAGACCGCAGCGGCGGCGGGCATCGTTGCCGTCGTCCAACCGGGCGGGAGCAAGAAAGACCCGGACGTCATCGCCAAGGCCGACGAACTCGGCCTGGCGATGATGCTGACCGGAGTCCGGCACTTTCGGCACTGAACCTGCTTTAGGGTCTCCTGTGACTTTTCCCGCGAACCGAGCATCTGCTACAATGCGTCTCAAGCACAGGAGCCCAGTTTGAAGAACCAGAACGACCTCATCGTCATCATCGTCGCCGTCTTTTTGGCGCTCTGTTCGGTGGCTTACTTCTTCTTCGGCAAGCGGACCGTCATGAAGCCGGCCGATCCGACGCCTGTGAACGTCTCGGCCGCCAAACCCGCCGAAGGCGCGGTCTCGATGGCGAACAAGCTTCCTGCGGCCAAGGACCAGCAGGGCGGTGCCCCAGCGAGCGCGGGGAGCCGCATGGGCGGCGGCGCGCCGGGCGGCAGTGCTCCTTCGGGCCCTATGAAGGCAGGCGTCCAGGGCGGCTAAACCCTCAAAGTTCCCTTCCGAGAGCCCCGGTGCCGCGCACCGGGGCTCTTTTCGTCCGCTTCCTAGGATTGCGAGAGGCGGCGGGCGGCGGGCAAGGCGACGACCACGAAGTAGACCGTCGCCATCGCGGCGACGCCGATGTAGTCCTTGAGCGGCCCGCCGAGGAGGACGCTCATGAAGGCGACCAGGACGGGGAACTCGGCCGCGACGAAGGAGACCAAGAAGGCCTGGAACACAGGCTTCGGAGCGGTCGGACGCTGGGTCGTCCGACGGACGATGTTCCATGACACGACGAGCCCGGCGAGGGCCATGAACCACAGCACCGGCCCAGGGAACATCCCTGCCCCCTCTCGGCTTTGCCCGGAGGTGACGGTGGCGGCGACGACGGCGAGAAGGACCGGCATCGCCGTGTACGCGTAGGCCACGGTCACGAGCGCTCTCCCCGCCTCCCTTATCGATCCCACGCGCATCCGATGAGGATAGCGTTCCGCGAGGCGGAACCTGAAGCCCTTTGCAGGTCCTCAGGCTGAAACCTTGGAGCCGCCCCTCAAGTTGCGTCCCGCATCTACCGAAACAAATACCGGGTCGCAAGACCGGAGCCAAACGCATGTACGAGCAGTACTGGGGACTGAACGAGCCGCCCTTCACGCTCACGCCCGATCCTCGATTTCTATATATGAGCCGGGCACACGAAGACGCGTTGATGATGTTGCATTACGCGGTCACGAGGAACAAGGGGGCCGCAATGCTGGCAGGGGACATCGGGTTGGGCAAGACCACGATCAGTCGTAAGCTGATCGAGACGCTCGATCCGGTTCAGTACAAGGTCGTCATGATCGTCAACCCGATCTTGACGCCCACACAAGTGCTGCAAGAGATCCTGGACCAGTTGGACATCGACGCGACGAGCCGCAACCGACAGGTCCTCGTCCAACGCCTGCACCTCGCCCTCTTGGAGTACTACGACAAAGGGCGACGCATCGTCGTCCTGGTCGACGAAGCCCACCTGATCAAGTCGCTCGGGACGTTCGAAGAACTCAGGCTCCTGCTGAACTGTCAGATGAACGACCAGTTCTTGCTGAGCTTGCTGCTCTTGGGCCAGACCGAGCTGAGGCCGAAGATCGCCAAGGTCCCGGCATTGGAACAACGCCTGTCCGTCCGCCACGTCTTGAAACCCCTTGACGTCTACGACACGGGCGAGATGATCCTGCACCGGATGCGGGTCGCGGGCTACACGGGTGAGAAGAACCCGTTCACGCCCGACGCCGTCCACAAGATCCACCAAATTTCTAAGGGCGTGCCCCGCGTCGTCAGCCAACTGGCCGACAACGGGCTCCTGATGGCCATGGCCCGGAAGGAAGAGATGATCGACGCCTTCCTCATGCACGAAGTCGCCGAAGAGTACACGGGGGTGGCGGCATGAACCTCGCCGACGCCATTCGGAAAGCCGCGCAAGAGGGGTCGATCCCTACGATCGGCGAACTCCCGCAGGCCTTCCAGCCGAAACTCATGGAACCGGACCCTGGCCGGGTCGACCGACCTGCCGAACCGCAGGCTTCGGTCAACTTCGGTGCGCCACCGGAAGCGCCGAACGCGGCGGTCCTCGGCGGGAACTGCGTCCGGATCGAGCTGTTCATGACGGCCGAGCAGACGTCGAACCTGCTTCGCGCCGTGATGACCGGCCAGCACACCGTATTGACCTTGGCCGAAGCCGCGCACTACTTGCGCGTCAGGCCACAGGCCCTTTCGAAGATGGCCGAAGAGAACGAAATCCCCGCCGTCGAGATCGACGGCAAATGGCGGTTCCTCAAGTCGAACCTCGACGAGTGGCTCGCCGTGACGGTCGGACACCCCGAACCGGAGGAGGACAACCAGAATGTCGCTTAGCCTATTCCGAAACAAGTCCTTCATCGGGCTCGACCTTGGTTCGAACACGATCAAGGCCGTCCAGATGGAACGGACGCAGGCCGGCTGGAAGGTCGTCCGCGCGGTCCGGTACCCCACGCCGAAAGGAGCCATCCAGGACGGCGTCGTGACGGACGTCGAAGCGGTGACCGCCGCGATCGGCCAGATGTTGAAGGACAACCGGCTCGCCGCTACGAGCGCGGTCATCGGCGTTTCCGGAGGTTCGGTGATCGTCCGGAGCGTCCGGATCCCGAACATGCCGGAAGCCGTCCTTCGCAAGTCGATCAAGTTCGAGGCGAGCCGGTACGTACCGTCGAGCATCGAAGACAGCTACATCGAGTTCGAGATCGTCGGGCCGGCCGATGATGACCACATGGAGGTCTTGATCGTCGCCGCGCCCAAGGAGATCGTCGAAAGCCGGATCCGTGCCTGTGAAGGGGCCGGTCTGGAAGTCGAGATCGTCGACGTGGAGGCCTTCGCGGCCTATCGGTCACTGATCGAGGCCGCTCCCGACGCGGCCGATTCGGACGAGACGCTGGCGATCATCGACATCGGCTCCCATACGGCCAACGTCAGCGTGGTCCAGAAGGGCGTCTTCGCGATGACGCGCAGCATCCCTCAGGCCGGATCGACATTGACCGATGCCCTCAAAAGCTATTTCAAGCTCAGTGACGAGGACGCCGAGTCGGGCAAAGCCCAGCTCGACCTGACCTCGCTGCTGGATCCGGACCGACCGACGGAAAACCCGCCGATCCGGGTCATCCAGCCGTTCCTCGACGACCAGATCCGCGAAATCCGGCGCTCGTTGAACTACTACCAGTCGCAACAGACCGAAGCCGGACAGTCGAACACCGTTTCGCGGCTGATCCTTTGCGGAGGCGGAGCCGCCCTCCACGGAATGGCCGACTATGTCGGACACAAGTTGGGGATCGAAACCGTGTCGCAAGGGGTCTTGGACAATCCGCGCTTCGCTTTCGGCGGCAACGAAGACTTGGGGAGCGGACTTGATTGGACCGTCGCGATCGGCCTTGCCATGCGCCCGTTCGCAAAGGCGGCTTAGCCAGGAGCACTGAACATGCCATTGATCAATCTCATCCACGAGCAAAGGCTCGTCGTCCGCAAGAGGGACCACCAGGTCCGGCTCGCGGTCGTGACGACGATCGGCCTCAGCGCCCTGTCGTTCCTAGCGGCCGGATATTTCCTGTTCAACGCGGCGCGCTTCCAGGTCATGTCGACCGTCCTCGAGGCGAAGAAGCAGAAGCTCCAGCCGCTGCTTCAACAGCTCGAGGGCAACGAACGTGACCGGCTGGTCATGGAGCCTAAGCTCACGACTTTGACGAGCGCGACGAAGTCGACCGAACAGTGGTGCCGGATCATGGACCACCTCACGGTCAACGTTCCGAAGAACGTCTGGCTCAACAACATCCGGTGTGCGCAGGCCACAGGGTCTGACTCCGGGACCAACTTGACGTTCCAGGGCAACAGCGTGAACCACGACGAAGCGGGCGAGTTCCTGCTCCGTCTCGAAGCCTGCCCCGATCTCGAAGCCGTGACCCTGAAGTTTATTCAGGAGAAGCAGTCGGACAAGGAGCGCGTCCTCGAGTTCGAGATCAGCGCGTTCGTGGCAGGTTCCCGAGAAACGAAGAAGATCAGGGAGAAGGAGGAATCGTGAACAAGACGACATCGGTCCGAACGATCGTGATGCTGTGCGCCGTCGTCGTCCTCGCCGGTGGAGGAGCGACGTACTGGGCGAACGGTGCGAGCAACCAAGCGAAGGCCCGGTACTTGGCCCTGGAGGCCGAAGTCCCGGACGAGGCCGAGCTGAAGAAGAGCGTCGCCGAGTCTCAACTCGTCGTCGATGACTACAAGGGTCAGCTTCAGCATTTGGAGCAGTCCGTGCCGAGCCTGGCCTATGTCCCGACCCTTCTGACAGAGCTCGAAAAACTCGGGAAAGACCACCGGATCGAAGTGACGGGCGTCCGGCCCGTGATCGGAGAAAAGGCGGGCAAGTCCAACGACGACAAGAAGGGCGGCGAAAAGAAGGCCGCCTACCAAGAAATGAGCATCGACATCAACGGGCGCGGAACCTACGCGGACGTCATGTCGATGGTCGACGCGCTGAAGAAGTTCCCAAAGATCCTCGCGGTCCAGACGGTCGCCCTTCAGCCGAAACGGGCGACGTCGGAGAAGGAATCGGGTCGGCAAGACGTCCGTGTGCTCGACGCCACGGTCCGCATCAAGGCGTACCTCTTCCCGATGGCGCAGGCGGACAAGACCGGGAACGACCGGTCGGGTGAAACATCGTGAACGACAAGAAGAAGACACTGGTCATCGCGGGCCTAGCCGTCGTTCTCGTCGGCGTCGGCGCCTTCCAGTTCCTGCCGAAGGGCGGGGGCGGTACGGACAGCGCCGCGACGACGGCCAAGCCGGCGTCCACTTCGACAGGAAGCGGCAAGCCGACCGGGAAAGAGGCTCCGACGACGTCTCAAGCATCCGAGCCGACCAAAGGCGGAACGTCCGAGTCGGGCTCAAAGCCTGCCGACAAGGCGGCTGAGAAGGAGATGGACCCTCAGAAGGCGATGCTGCTCGCGATGGTGAAAGACCCGCTGCCGAAGCGGGACCCCTTCCAGCAACAGGTGGCTACGACCGGACAGACGACGGATCCGAACGCCTACATGCCGGAACAGGCGCCGAAGAGCACGAAACCGGCACCGACCTACCAGGGTCCGCGCCGGTCGTACGGCGGTCCGGGGATTTCGGGGGACGTTCCTCCGGTGAACCCGTTGCCTGACGGCATGGGCAACCAACAAGGCGGGCCCGTCGTGCTCCAGGGTGCGACTCCGCTTCGCCAGCCCGGTGAGTTCGCTTATCAGGTGAAGGGCGTGATCGTGGGCAAAAAGCCCATGGCGGTTTTCGAAGACGACAACGGTAACCAGCGCCTGGTCCCGTTGGGCGGTTCGATCGACGGTGACAGCACGGTCACCGGGGTCGAGAAAGGCAAAGTGCGCATCCGTCACAAGGGCAAGGACAAAACCTTGCGCCTTTCGGAGGGACAGTAAATGAAAAAGAACACCCTGACGGTCGGCCTCCTCGCGTTCCTGGCGACCTCCGCCCTGGGACAGGCCAAGCTGACCGGAATCGAAACCAACAAGGTCGGCGACGGCCTCCAGATCGTCATTAAGGGCGAGGGACTGTCGAACCCGCGGACGATACGCGTGAACCACAACACGTCGTACATCGTCGAGTTCGACGCGCACCTTGCGGGCAAGGCGGGCAGCCAGAGGATCGGACACGCCGACGTCAAGTCGGTGCAGTACGTCTGGTACAAGTCCAAGCCGCCGATCGTCCGTGTCCACTTCCGGGTCTCTCCCACGGCCGAGCCCGTCCTGACCCAGACCAACGGTGTCTGGACGGTCTCGTTCGGTGCGGCTGCCGCTTTGGCGGTGCCGAACTTGGCGGGAACGGACCAGACCGTCCCTGTCAAAGACCTCCACCAAGCCGACCGAGACTTGATGGCCGAAGCCGAAAAGCTCTTGACCGGCAACGTGACCGCAACGCCGTCGCAGCCTTCGGAACCGACCACGGTCCCCGTTCAGGGCCCGATCGTCCCGGTCAAGGCGGCGATCGAAACGAAGGAGCCTGCGACCATGGTGCTGCCCGACCCGTTCGTCGGCGCCAAGGGAGCGGTGACGTCGCAGGACACGACCGCTCAGGCCGCGGTCAAGGCGCCCAAGCCGGCTCCTGCCGCCGGTCCTGGAAACGAGGACAAAGGCGCCCCCCAACGGTTCAACCAGAACGTGTCCCTCGACTTCGTCGGGACGGACATCGTCCAGATCCTGAAGGCCCTGTCGATCCAAGCGGGCGTCAACATTATCACGTCCCCGGACGTGAGCCCGACCGATAAGCCCGTCAAGCTGACGATCTCGTTGTCGAACATCGACCTGGAAAGCGCGCTGTCGTACGTGACCGCGATGGGCGGCCTTCGGTACGCCCGGATCGGCAACACGTTCGTGGTGACGCCGTCGGCCTCGTTCTCCTCGGCGATGCGCCAGATCATGGAGCGCAGTTCCGAGAACTACCGCACCAAGGTCGTCAACCTGGTCAGCGGCGAAGCCGAGAAGATCAAGGAAGCCACCGTTAAGGCGATCCCCCAGGACGGTCGGAACGGATACTACGAGATCATCGTTCCAGGCCAGAACGACGTCACGCAGCCTTCGGGCGCCGGACAGGCCCAGCCGCAGAACGGCAAGACGGGCGAAGGCCAGGTCGATCCTCAGGCGAACGGACAGGAGCCGCCACAAGGTGGGGAGTCGATCCCGTCGGTCGCTCCCAAGATGAACGGCCGCGCCTTCTATCTGATGATCGTCGGCGATCCGAACCGGCTGAGCGCCGTCGAGGACTACGTCCGCAAGCTCGACATCGAGATCGCGGCGAGCTTCTCACTGAGCCGCTCGAACAGCACGGGCACGGTCGCGATCCCGATCCAAAGCGGTCAGACGCAGAAGATCAAGTCGATGATCGAGAAGCTGCTCATGGGCAACCCCAGGGCCAGCGACTACTCGATCACCGAGACGTCGGTCAAGGAACTGGCCGTCGGCGAAGAGTCGACCAAGTTCCTCCTCATGATCGGTCCTGACCAGGAACTTTCGACGTTGAAGAGCTTCGCCGTCGCCCTCGACCGCGAGCTCTGTAAGCCGCTGGGCATCAAGTACATCGACGACGTCGCCGACATGGTCAAGGACTACGAGGTCGTCGAGCTGAAGTACCTAGAGCCCATCATTGCTGCTCAGGACCTCAAGGGCCGCTTCAAGGACCTCTGGGTGACCGTGGTCCCCGACAACGTGACGCCGGGCCTGCTCGGCGAAGGCGAGTCGAAGAAGGAAGAAGCGCCGACCGATGCCGGTAACGGCCAGAACGGCGCGCCGCAGAAAGCCGGCGACGAGAGCAAGCTCAAGAAGATCATCGGCCGCGAACCGATGCGCCTGATCCTGCGCGGGACCCGCAACTCGATCGAGGAAGCCAAGCTGTACCTCGCCAAGGTCGACATCGCCCCCCGGCAGATCGCCTTGGAAATGAGGGTCATGGAGCTCTCCAAAGAGGACGCGCTGAAGCTCGGTATCGATTGGAGCCTCAGCCTCGGCAAGTCGGGCGTCATCACGGGCTCGAACGGTCTCGGCGGCGGCGCCTTGAGCGGCCACGTCAAGGTCGGGAGCGCCAACTTCACGGCCCAACTCGACAGCATTGCGAACAACAGGAACCTGATCGCCCGACCGAACGCTCTCGTTTCGGACGGTCGGCAGACGAAGCTGTTCGTCGGCGACACCGTGCGCTACGTCAAGTCGATCCAGTCGAGCCAGAACGGCGTGACCGTCGTGACGGACGAGATCCAGGTCGGATCGCAGTTCGACATCAAGGCCCGCGTCGGCGACCAGGGCGCCATCGCCCTCGACCTGACCCAGAACTTCACGCTCCTTACCGGGTTCCTCGACGTGCCGAACGGCGGCAAGCTGCCTCAGACCAGCGACCGCATGAGCAGCATGTTCGTGAACATGAAGAGCGGCGAGACGATCGCGATCGGTGGACTGATCTTGGATCAGGACATCAAGAACTACTCGGGCATCCCTTGGCTCAAGGACCTTCCGATCATCGGCAGGCTCTTCGGCAAGACCTCGAACAGCCGGGTCCGCACGGAGATCGTGTTCTTCTTGACCGCGGTCGAGGTCACGGACCAGAACCGCCCGACGGCCGCGTCCCCGCGGACCGCTTCGGAGAGGTCTCCGGATCCGCTCGGCGACTATAAGAAGAGCATGGGCAACGGAAACGGCAAAGGCTGAGCCTGGCCCTTCCGGAAACACGACGGCCCGCCGCATCACGCGGCGGGCCGTCGTTCGTGAGCCCGCGCCGACCGATCGACGGTATCAATACCGGATCGGAGGACGACGACGGTCAGAACCGGGAGCGACCGGTACACTTTGACGACCAGACCGGTGTCCTATGCTCTGGAGTTTCTCAAGTCGCCTGGCCCTATTCGCCGCGGTTTGCGCGCCCGCATCGGCGCATGCCGACGAGCCGCTTTTCCTCGTGCCGAAATCAGCGGCCGTGACCGCGAAATCGGCCTCGTTCGATTTGAAGGCCGGGTACGGCCCGACTGCGGCGACGGTCGCATGGTCGGACAATCCGGTGCGTTGGGCCTTCGTCAAGACCGGGCTCGTCCAAGAGAACCGGGACACGGTCGACGAATGGCTCGACCCGCAGAAGGTCTTCAGTCCGCCGGTTCCGGCTCCAGGTGCGGTCTTGATCGGAATCGATTTTGAACCTCGGTTGGAAGACATAGGCGCGGCCGAGCTCGGGCGGCTCCTGGAAGAGGGACGCCCACCGCGATCGGCGACGGTCAAAGTCAGGCACTTCCGAACGGCGGTCGCGATCGTCCGGACCGCTTGGAACGTCGACGACGATCCCGCCTCGCACGTCGCCGTGGCCGAGTCAGGGCTTGCGGCCGAGATCCGGCCCCTTATGGACCCGACCCGCTTGCCGCCAGGCGCCGACATCAAGTTCGAAGTCGCGCAGAGAGGGCGTGAAGCCGACGACATCGAAATCGAAGCGACCCATTTCACGTCGGGCCGCAGAATGGAACTTTCGCATAAGGGCGTGGGCGGATTGAAGTTGAGTCCGGACAAGTCCGGAGCCTGGGGTCTTTCGTGTACGTTCGCACGTCCCCTGAAGAACGATCCGGAAGCCCAATACGCGGTCTATACCGCCACTCTCTGTTTCAGCGTCCCGGACCGGAAGGAGGCGGGTCGGTGAAGACCCTCACAGCGCTTGTCGCCGTTTCATTGGCTTCGTCCGTTTCCGCTCAGACCTGGCGCGAACTTGGGCCTTCGCCGATTTCCGGCGGGTTCACAGGCCGGGTCTCGGCGATCGCTTGTAGCGCGACCGACGCGAACAAGTATTTCGTGGGGGGTGCTGACGGAGGCGTCTGGCGAACGACGGACGGCGGGTCGCACTGGAAAAACGTCACCGACTTCACGGCGACGACGTCGGTCGGAGCCGTCGCTATCGACCCGACTGATGACAACGTGGTCTACGTGGGTACGGGCGAGGCCAACTATGCCAACCACAGCCGTTACGGCCAAGGGATCCTGAAGAGTACGGACGGCGGTGCGACGTGGACCTTGAACGGGGCCGGATCCTTCGCCGGGCGCACCGTCTCCAAAATCGTCATCAATCCGCAGAACACTCAAGTCCTCTATGCGGCGGTCGCAGCGGCGGGCGGGTTCCCTGAGAAAGCAGCGGCGAAAGGGCATCCTCAAAAGGACGGCCCATATGGGGTGTTCAAGTCGACCGATGGAGGAGTGAACTGGACGCAATTGGCAGGCGGGTTGCCGAACCAGGCCGCGACCGACCTTGCCCTTGTACCCAGCAGCCCGGACACGCTCTTCGCGGCCATCGGCCGTCCGTTCGGTGCGACCGAGAACGGCATCTATAAGTCGACGAACGGTGGCTCGACGTGGTCGAAACTGGCCGGAGGACTGCCGTCGGCGAACGTGGGGAGGATCTCGATCGCGACCGCGCCGACGGACGCGAACCGCGTCTACGCACTTTTCGTGAACAAGTGCGACGCTGCAGGGAACAACGGCTTCACGCTCGGCGGCTACAAGTCCGTCAACGGTGGAACGTCGTGGACGAGCGTGCCCGTCGGGGACTTCCAAGCGACGTACGGCTGGTACCTCTGTGCTGTCGGCGTGAGTCCGACGAACGCCGACACGGCCGTCTTCGCCGGCTACGACCTGATGCGGACGACGAACGGCGGGACGACGTTCTCGTTCATCACGCCGCAGCACGTGGACAACCATGCCGTAGCCTGGGACGCTTCAGGGCGGCTCTTGGCCGGGTGCGACGGAGGCTTCTTCCGATCGACGAACAACGGCTCGTCCTGGACGAACTTCAATGCAGGGCTGGGCATCACGCAGTTCTATGCGGCGATTTCGCTGAGCCCTGTCAACAAGTTCCTTGTTTTGGGAGGCTTGCAGGACAACGGTACGGTGCAAAGGAGCACCGACACCAAGACCTGGGGCAATTACATCGGCGGAGACGGCGGCTATACGGCGATCGATCCGAACCTCCCTTCGCGCGAATTCGGTCAGTTCCAAGGTGCGGGCAACATCTACCGTTCCACGAACTCGGGAGGGACATGGAACGCCGCCGGAAGTGGGATCAACGGTGGAGACCGGGCCGCCTTTTTCACGCCTATCGAGGTCGACCCCACTACGTCCAGCCGCATTCTGCTCGGGACGCACCGCGTCTACCGCAGTACGAACGGCGGCACGTCATGGTCGGCGATCAGTGCCGACGTGACCAACGGTTCTGGTGCGATCCGGGCCCTTGCGATTTCTAAGTCGAACCCGAGCGTCGTCTGGCTCGCGACGACCGACGGGAACGTCAGTCGGTCGATCGACGGCGGCGCCACGTTCACGAAGAAGCTGACCAACGTGCCGGGCTGGCCCAGGACGACCCGGGAGATCAGTATCGATCCGACGAACGAGAACACCGTCTATCTGGCGGTCTCCAACTTTGGGACGGACCAGGTCCGCAAGACGACGGACGGGGGTACGACTTGGACACCGATCGATGGCGACCTGCCGGATGTCCCCGTGAACGTCGTCGAAATCGACCGGCGGCTGGGGACGGTCGTCCTGTACGCCGGAACGGACGCAGGGGTCTACAGGTCTTCGGACGGTGGCTCGCACTGGACGCGCTTCGGGAACGGGATGCCGCATTGCGCCGTCATCGACCTCAGGTTGGACGCGGTCAACAACAGGTTGGTCGCCGCGACCCAAGGCCGGGGCGCCTGGGAGATCCTGTTGATCACGCACGACGATCCGAGCCAGGAGTAAAGTCAAGGCCGTCCTCACAATTTCCAAACACGGGGCGGCCAAACTCGCTCACGGAAGAAGCCCTGCTTCTTCGTTGGAGGAGAACCGAAGATGAGGATCCGAACCGTCGTGATCGGCGCGTTCGCAGCCGTTCCGTGGTTGCTGAACGCCATGCCCGTGCAAGACCTGGGACACGTTCCGAGGTTGCCAGGCTCGCCCTATCGGTACGCCGACGCCAGTCAACCGTATCCGCGCTATTTTTGGGACCCGAACGTCTTGGGGAGCGTAGCGCCTGCAGACAACACGCCCGCCGACAATCCGGTCACGGACGCTGGGGCGGCGCTCGGCCGAGTGCTTTTCTACGATACACGACTCTCGAGGAACTTCACGGTCTCCTGCGGCTCGTGCCACCGCCAGTCTCACGGGTTCTCAGACCCTGCCAGGTTCAGCACCGGCCTTTACGGCGGACTGACGCCCCGCCATTCGATGGGGATCACCAATTCGCGGTACTACGTCAACGGCCGGTTCTTCTGGGACGAACGGGCCGCGAGTCTTGAAGAACAAGTGCTCCAGCCGATCCAGAACAGCGTCGAGATGGACATGACGCTCGGTGAAGCGGTCCAGCGCGTCCAGGCCGCGCCCTATTACGGGAAGCTGTTCAAGGACGCTTTCGGTGACGCACAGGTCACGACCGGACGGATCAGCAAGGCGCTCGCGCAGTTCGTCCGCTCGATCGTGTCGTACCGTTCCAAGTTCGATTCGGCGATCGACGCTAACGGGGTGCCTCACTTCGATACGGTGTTCACGCAACAGGAATTCTTGGGGATGAGGCTGTTCCAACCCGTCCCCGGGTTCCCCAACATCGCCCGAGGATGTGACCGGTGCCACTCGCTGACGGCCCAGATCAGCGACCGGGCCCGGAACAACGGACTCGACCTCGTCACGCCAGGCGGTGGCCGGTTCAAGTCCCCATCGCTGAGGAACGCGGCCCTTCGGGCGCCTTACATGCACGACGGACGGTTTCCCGACCTGCGGGCGGTCGTCCAGTTCTACAATGCGGGCGTCCAAGACAATCCGGACCTGGATCCCATCCTTCGCGACCCGCAGGGGCGTGTCCGGAGGCTGAACATGACGCCTCAGGAAATCGACGCCATGGTCGCTTTCTTGCGGACGTTGTCCGACCAGAGCTTGGCCGTTGACAAGCGCTTCAGCGACCCGTTCGTCAAGATCGCTCCCGTCTCGCCCTAGGCGACCGTCGCCGGGGCACGGAACCCGTGCCCCGGCAGTTGTTCAAGAACGCCGCTTGGACCGTCTGGTCACGACCGGAGCGAGGCCGAAGAGGACGAGAAGGGCGGTGCTCGGCTCAGGAACGACCGTTAACGTGACCGTCGCTAAGTGAGTCGCGTCGCTCCATGACGGCATCTCGGTCCAAGAGTCGCCCTTGCCGGCCTCGATGCCTCGGTGGAAACCGATCACGTCGTACTCTAAGGGGTTACCAAGGCCCCCGCGAAAGGGCAAATCGATCCCGTTCTGGGTATTGACTTCCGTGCCGGCGTCCCAGACCCGGGATCCGGTGACTTCGAGCGTCCATCCAGCGGCGACGCCGTTCTGATAGAGGTGGAGGTTTCCTGTGGAGGCGCTTTCGCCGATGAAACCGTCGTTCGTCTTGCCGAGCATCGTCGCGAACGAAAAGTGGTCGTGGAAGGCGTCGGCTTCGAAGAACACCGAGCGTGTCTCCATCGAACGCTGGGGCGACGATCCGATGATTCCGAAGGACGTGACACTGCCTCGCGACAGTCCCGCAAGCCGGGCCATCGTACGGGCGTCACCCGCTTCGGCGATGTCCTTGATCCCGGCTGATGCGGCTTCCCCCTCGGTGAAGATGTCCCAGTCGGCGGTGCCCGCCGAAAAGAAGACCGGACTCAGAGGTTGGGGCCCGTGGTTCGTGACCGTGAGTTTGAAAGTGTCCGCGCTCGATGCGACGGCGCAAGCGATGAAAGTGAGTGATGCCAGTCGGCGGAAAGTGTTCATTGTTCACTCCGATCAGGGGCCCAGTGACCCCCACTTCCCAAGAGCGCCGCCTCAAGGTCGAACGTGTCACGGAAGCGCCCGCGAAGCAGAAACTGAGTCCCATTGCCTGTCGGTGTCCGTCGAGGGCGTAGGGTCCACACCGGCCGAACGCGTCGCTTGGACGTTGCATCCACGCCGTGGGGCGGGTGATAATGCACCCGTATGTCAACTAAAGGGATCTTCCGAACGGCAGTGACAGCGTTCCTGAGTGCTCCGCTCGTCGCTGTCGCCTGCCCGTTCTGCGGTCAAGTCCGGAACAGCATCGTCGGCGACGTCATGGACATGGGCAACGGTACCGTCCGGACTTGGGTGCGCCTCGATAAGGACAAGAAGCCCGAGGCGATCGGCATCACGTTCACCGCGACGGCCCTGGAGGGGCTGCCGACGGAAAAGCCCGACAACGGCGAAGACGGCTATGAGTTCACGTTGAAGCTTCCCAAGGAGGCTTCGATGCTACCGTTCGACCATGTGGCCGTCGACTGGAACCCGAAGAGTCACATTCCTGCACCGATCTACACCGTCCCGCACTTCGATTTCCACTTTTACATGATCTCGCCGAAGGACCGGATGAAGATCACCGCGAAGGGCGAAGACCTCAAGAAGTGCCAGACGAAGCCGGACGCTGCTTACCTGCCGAAGGACTTCATGTACGCCCCGGAAAGCGAGATCGCCTTCATGGGATCGCACTGGGTCGACGTCAAGACGCCGGAGCTCCATGGCAGCCCCTTCACCCAGACCTTCATCTATGGGACGTACGACGGCAAAGTCGTCTTCATCGAGCCGATGGTCACGATGGAATACCTGAAGTCAAGTCCTGACGTGTCGATCGACTTGCCCCAGCCCGAAAAGTTCGCGTTCAAGGGCAAGGCCTTTCCGACCAAGTACCACATCGCCTTTGACAAGAAGCGACAAGAGTACATGATCGTGTTCAGCGGCTTTATCAAGCGCTGATCCGACGCCCCGTCCTGAAAGGGGTTCTCAGTATAAAGACCTTGGCTGCGGAGCGGTATGACGGCCGTCATACCGCTCCGGTCGCGGAGACCGTATGCTCCAAACGGCCTTCGTGCCAAGGGACTTAAGGTGAGAAACAGCTTTGCGGCCATCGTCGGCCTACTCGGCACCGTCCTTCTCTTCGCGGCCGGATCAGGCGTCGTTTCGACGCCGGTGAAAGCAGAAGCCAAGGCGGCGACCGCTTCCAACCATCGCAGTGCCGGACAGGACAGCGCGTGCGTCAAGTGTCACGAGAAGACGACGCCAAAGATCGTCACGGACTGGAGGATCAGCAAGCATAGCGGCGTGCCCGTCGACTGCTCCGACTGTCACGGCAGCGAACACAAGACCGTTGCCGACGCCGCCAATGCCAAAATCCCGACTCCGCAGACGTGCGCCAAGTGCCATGGCGAGCAGGTCGAGCAGTTCATGGAGGGCAAGCATTCGAAGGCTTGGACCGTCATGAAAGCCATGCCGACGACGCACTATCAGCCGATGATGCTCACGGAAGGCCTGAAGGGCTGCGGCGGATGCCACAAGATCGGGGTGAAGTCCGAAGCGGACATTAAGGAGATGTCGAAGAGCGGGTCGACGATCTTCGGGCTCTCGAGTTGCGACAGTTGCCACACCCGGCACACGTTCTCGGTCAAGGAGGCCAAGCAGCCGCAGGCCTGCCAGACGTGCCATATGGGGTTCGACCATCCTCAGTGGGAGATGTACTCGGCGAGCAAGCACGGGGTCCGCAACGGCCTCAAACAGAACGGCCAGCTCCCAGAGGACACGGCCGCTCCGACCTGCCAGACCTGCCATATGGACGAAGGCCATCATGGCGTCAAAACCGCTTGGGGCTTCCTCGCCGTCCGGTTGCCGTTACCTGAAGACAAAGAGTGGGCGGCCGACCAAGTCACCATCCTGCAAGGCCTGGGCGTCCTCGATCCCACCGGAAAGCCGACGGCCCGTCTCGATGCCGTGAAGGCGGTCGACGCGGCTCGTCTCACCCAAGAAGAGTGGCAGGTCCAGCGGGACAAGATGATCCGCATCTGCTCGAAATGCCACTCGCAAAACTTTGCGAAGGGCGAACTCGAGAAGGGCGACCGCATGATCCGGGAAGCGGACAAACTGATGGCGGAGGGCGTCAGAATCGTCGCGGGCCTGTACAATGACGGGATCATTCCCAAGCCCGAAAACTACGCGGCCGCATTCCCAGACCTGCTCGCGTTCCACGACTCGCCGACACCGATCGAGCAGAAACTGTGGACGATGTTCCTCGAACACCGCATGCGGACGTTCCAGGGCACGTACCACGCGAACCCCGACTATGCGCTCTGGTACGGATGGAGCGCGATGAAGACGGACATCGTCGAGATCCGGGGGCTCGAAAAGGACATGCGGGAGAAGTCGAAGAAGGGCTAACTGGAAGAAAGTCCCGCCTATGACGGCGGTCATGTCCCGTGGCCCGGCAGAAGTCGATCATGGGACTATGGCCGCCAGTGGCGTTCCCCGTTTCTCACAGGCCAGTCGATGGGCGCAAAACGCCCGATCTGGGTCGTGCGCGAAGGTCGAGGTCTTCAGACCGTTCTTCGTCTGCGGTATCACGACGGTCCTCACCGCCGGGTGCCTGCTCGGAGCCCTCGCGCTGTACGGAATCTCGGTCCAAGGCACCTATCTGGCGAGCGCTTGGACGCCCTACGTCCTCGCCCATGCGAATTCCCAGCTCTACGGCTGGGTCGGGTTCTTCGTCATGGGCTTCTCGCTCCAACTGCACGCACCTAGGGTCTCAAGGGAACGGTTGTTCCATCTCCTTGCATGGGCGACGCTCGGTCTGATGTCTCTCGGCGTCTTGCTCCGGTTTGTGGCCGAACCTCTAGCCCAGGAGGGAGCACCCCGGGCGGTCGCCCTTGGCGTCCTGTCCGGCTGGCTGCAGTTCGCAGCCGTCGGTTTGTTCCTGATCAACACTTCGGTCACCCGGTACCGACCCCGTATCCAGGACGGTACGGCAAGCCTCGCACTCGTCCAGGGCGGCGAAACGCTCGGTCCGAAGAAGCCGATGACGTGGCCGACCCTTTTCGTCTTCTTCTCCCTCGGGTGCCTCTTGGCCGTTTCCGCGGCTGAACCCTTCGTGTTCGCCCTTTCCCACCAACCGGACAAGAGGGCATCTGTCCTCTTTGTCGCCGAGTGGTTCCCGCCGCTTCGTGAGACCCAGTTCCTCGGATTCGTCGCTTCGATGGTGTTCGGTGTCGGCCTGTCCCGGTTCCGTGAGGTCTTCGGAACCGTCGAAGCCCGCCAAGGGCCAGGATTGGCCGGCTTCGTCATGTGGACGGTCGGACTGGTCGCCCGAGACCTTGGATGGCTCAGCGCGTTCCGGAACGGGCTCCAGCCGGGATCGGGCGTGCTCTATGCGCTTGGCGGCACGTTGCTTTGCGTCGGAGCTCTGTTGGTCACCTACTCGGCGGGAGTCTTCGACCCCTTCCGTGGCCCGTTGCGGACCCATAAGTTCTTGCGGGCCGCCTTTGGATGGCTGTTGGTCGCAGGATTCATGATGGTCGTGGAGCCCCTCTATCTTAAGGTCTTGGGGCAGCCGTTCTCCCACGCTTACACCGGCGCCGTGCGACATGCTGTTACGGTCGGCTTCCTTTCTCAGACCATCATCGCGTTCAGTTCCACGATGGTGCCGAACATGGCCGGACTCGACCAGAGGAAACTGTCGCCCCTATGGCCGACGTTCGTCCTCCTGAACGTCGGTAACGCGGCGAGGGTCTTCCTCGAAGTCGGCACGGACTTCGGCCATTGGGCTTTCCGTCCGATGGGTTGGACCGGTTTCGTCGAATTGACCGGGCTCGTGCTTTGGGCCGTTCCCATGCTGTCCTTACTCGTCAAGTTCCGCTCCAAGGCGGTAGCCTTCGGAGTGTGAGGTTTGAGTGAGCGGTCCGGCAGGTGCGCCGGACAAACCGTCGGTAATGGGCGTCGTGGCTTCTTGCTCGGCGCTCGACCCGTTATCGGACACAGAACGGGAGGCGCTGGCAAGAAGCTGCTTCATGTCCTACGCGGGCCGAGGCGAACTGATCTGGCTCGCCGGATCCCCGATCCAGTTCGCGGCCGTGATCGGAAGCGGTTTCATCAAGATGACGAGGACGACGCCACAAGGGAACGAGGTCGCAGTCGAACTTCTCGGACCGGGCCAATGCCTGGGCTTGATGGTGCTCCTCGAAGGACGGACGTATCCTTTGAACGCCGTCGCCGTCACCGACTGCTGGTACCTCAAGGTTCCCTCCCGGGCGTTCCTCGACCTCTATGATGCGAACCCCGGCCTCAGGGACACGATGTTCCGCTCGCTGGCGCCCCGGTTGCGGCGGGCGCACGAAATGATGGCGCGCATGACGTCGGACAAAGTCGAACAGCGGGTTGCGGCGATCCTCTTGATCTTGCTCGACTCGTACGGCCGCGAATCGGACCGAGGCGTCACGCTGACGGTACCGTTGACGCGTCAAGACCTCTCCGAGATGGCGGGAACGACGGTCGAATCGACGATCCGCGTCATGAGCCGTTGGCAGAAGGAGGGCGCCGTTACGACGGACAAGCAGTGGATCACGGTCTTGGACCTGGCGTCCCTTGAGTCGCTTCTGGCCGATTGACGTCGCCATGTGCCGACAACGGGCACTGAGATGCTTCCTGATGCACTTGCGACGGTCGCGAAGGCCCTTGCCTTGACCGTCGTTCGAAGGGACGACTTGGTGCGCCAGGAAAGGTCGATATCATGAAGGCGTGCCGGCAGAAAAGCCAGGCCGCCGCGGACCGAACGTCCGCCCTTCGGCGCCGGCCTGCCTCCGCAAGCGAACGCGGAGCACAAGGCGCGACCCTGAAGGCCGTCGACCCGCCCGATGCCCGGCACGGGAAGGACAAGACAATGACACCTAAGACTCCGAGTTCGACGCTGACTCCGATCGAGCGGTTGAGCAGCCTCATCGAGGACGTGTTCCCCGCATCCACGATGCCGCGCGGAACATGGAACCCGGCGGTGGACATCAAGGAGAACGAGAAGGAATTCGTGATCCAAGCCGAGCTTCCCGGAATGAACAGGGAAGACTTGGACGTGCATCTCACGGGCGACACGCTGGTGATCCAGGGCAAACGCCAAGAGGTCAAAGAGGAGACGTCCGAAGGCTATGTCCGCAGGGAGCGGACGTTCGGCACGTTCTACCGCTCGTTCCGACTCGAAGACAAGGTCGATCCACAGCAGATCGGTGCCGAATACAGAGACGGCGTCCTGAATGTGAGGATCCCGAAGGTCCGGCAGCCGGACCCGCAACGGATCGCGGTCAAATAGACCTGCGGAGCGCCCGTCCGGTACGACGAGAGCGAGAGGCGGCTGCCTCTCGCTCTCGTCGTATCCGTCGGTCGGTCAGACTTAGACGGCTGCGAGCTTCTTCGCTTTTTCGTTGACGTCGTCCAGTCCGCCGCAGTAGAGGAAGGCCTGCTCCGGGATATGGTCGAGGTTGCCCGAACACAGTTCCTTGAACGCGGCCACGGTCTCGTCGATCGTGACGTACCGTCCCGGGTTGCCCGTGAACTGCTCAGCGACGAAGTTCGGCTGGCTCATGAAGCGCTCGATCTTGCGGGCGCGGGCGACGACCGTCTTGTCGTCGTCGGAGAGCTCGTCGATGCCGAGGATCGCGATGATGTCCTGAAGCTCTTTGTAGCGCTGCAGTGTCTGTTGCACCTGTCGGGCCACGGCATAGTGTTCGTCACCGACGACGCGCGGGTCGAGGTTCTTCGACGTCGAGCTGAGCGGGTCGACGGCCGGATAAAGGCCCTTCGAAGCGATCGAACGTTCGAGATAGACGTAGGCGTCAAGGTGGCTGAAGGTCGTGGCGGGAGCGGGGTCGGAGGGGTCGTCGGCCGGGACGTAGACCGCTTGGACCGAGGTGACCGAGCCTTTGTTCGTCGACGTGATGCGCTCCTGAAGGAAGCCCATCTCCGTCGCCAGAGTCGGCTGGTAGCCGACCGCGCTGGGCATACGACCGAGAAGCGCGGACACTTCGGAGCCGGCCTGGACGAAGCGGAAAATGTTGTCGACGAAGATCAAGACGTCGCTTCCGACTTCGTCACGGAAGTACTCCGCCATCGTAAGGGCCGTGAGGGCGACGCGGAGGCGGGCTCCGGGCGGCTCGTTCATCTGGCCGAAGACCATGGCGGTCTTGTCGATGACGCGCTTTGTGGATCCGTCCGTGTCCTTGAAGGTGGTCTCCTTCATTTCGCGCCAGAGGTCGTTCCCTTCACGGGTCCGTTCACCGACGCCTGCGAACATGGAAACGCCCGAGGCCTCGACCGCGATGTTGCGGATGAGTTCCTGGATCAAGACCGTCTTTCCGAGGCCCGCACCGCCGAAGAGCCCGATCTTGCCGCCCTTGTTGAACGGGATCAGAAGGTCGATGACTTTGAGGCCTGTCTGGAGCAGTTCGACCTTGACGCTCTGCTCGGCGAACGACGGCGGCGTCCGGTGGATCGGCAGGGTCTTCGGCGCGTCGACCGGGCCGGCGTTGTCGATCGGCTTGCCGAGGAGGTTGAACACGCGCCCCAGGGTGCACTCGCCGACGGGGACGCTGATCGGCGCTCCGAGGTCGGTGGCGGACAGTCCGCGCAGGAGTCCGTCGGTGCTCGAGAGGGCGACGCAGCGCACCATGTCGTCTCCGAGGTGTTGCGCGACTTCGCAGGTCAGGTCGATGCCGTTCTTCTCGTCCTTGATCTCGATCGCGTTATAGATCTCGGGGAGGTTGTTGGTGGGGAAGCGACAGTCGACGACGGGGCCGGTGACTTGGACGACGGTGCCTGCGGAAGCCATAAGCGGATTGATCCTCTCGAAGGGGGTTCAGGGGCGGATTATACCGTCGGGCCCGCCGAGGCCCGGGAGGACGTCCAGAGCCCTTCAGGGTCGTGCCAGGGCTCTATCGGGCCTCGGGCGAACCCGGGCCCGTCGTCGTGTCGAAACGTGTCAGGATTTCTCCCAGACGGACGAGCGGCCCTCGTTCTCGGATTTGAGCTTGTGAAAGAGGTCGATCAAGAGCGGGACCGTAGAAAGGACGCCGATTACGACCAGGGCCTTGCCCATGTTCCGGCGGCGGCCCGTGGCGATCCGGTCCGCCGTCAGGAACCCTAGACCCGCGCCCAAAAGGCCTCGCGTCACAGCGATGAGTCCGAGTTCGGCCAACGGTACGGTCAAGCTTCTCATGCCTTGAAACGACGCCGGCCGGGCCAAGGGGCGCGGGCCGTCGAGGGCCTCAGCCGACATCCTTTTCGAGGCACACCCATTCGAAGCGCTTGATGAAGCCGAGTCCCTGGTTCAACGCGTACATCGGGTTGCTATCTTCGTTGTCGGTCCAAACGCTCTTGATGCCTTGCCCTTGGGCCCATGTCAAACCCGTTACTTTGAGGGCGGTCGCCAACCCTTGCCGTCGATGGTCGCGCCGCACGCCCGTCAGTCCCGTGCTGCAGACCGAGGGATCGATCTTGTTCGGGAGGAGCTGGGAGATCCCCGCCGGAGTGCCGTCGAGGAGGGCGATGAACAGGGCGTGCTGGTCGACCGAGGGGCTCTGAGTCTCCTTGCGCCAACTCTCGAACGGGGTCTCTTCGAAAGGTTCGGGCAGGGGGACGTCGCTCATGACGTCCATTTCGATCCGCCAAGCTTCGTGCAGCCAACCTTCGGGATCCGTCTTGGCGTAGGCGGCGTAGTCGACGATGTCGTACCGTCGGCGGACGTCGTGCATCAACTTGGCGTAGGGGGCCGGATCGAACGCTTCCACGTCGACCGACGATTCAGGGTTCCGTTGCGTCTCGACGAAGCCGTCCTCCGTGAGCAACGCGAGCTTTTCAGGCTGGTCGCTGCGCTGCCATGTCGAGAGCTTTCGGGCGCCGTCCTCGACGGCCATGGTCATGTGTCGGTCGAGAAGGCGGTGCCAAGACTCGGCGTCGGTCGCGGTGCAGAACAATTCGAACCTGGATTCCGACTTCATCCAGTAGTTCTCGACGGTCGACGCATAGGCGACGTCGGCTCCGTCGATACTCATCAGGGTGCGCCGGGCCCGGACGCTGAGCGGGTGATAACCGATCGATTCTTCTAACTGATCCCCACTGATCGGTCGTTGGAAGAAGTGGAGGTTGCGAAGTCGGGCGGCCGAGTCGTAGTCCGAGGCGGCGGCCAAAGGGCGAAACGTGACGTTTTGAAGTCGTGTGTCCATGAATACTGAAGAGGAGGTCGTGTCGAAAAACGCCCGACCCTTCAGGGCGCCGTCCTCAGCGCAAGGTCGGGGAGGGGACGGGAGCGTTGACGTTCGCCATAGAGGTCGCCTCCTGGGCCCGTGACGGGCCTAAGCACCGATGATACCTGTCACGCACGGCCGGACCGCGAGCCCGGTCGGGCCGGACCTTTCGAAGGCGCGGTCTTGAACCAGAACACGGTCGATTGTCGGCGCAGTGAGGCGCCGCACGGAGTCGGGCCGACGGTCAACGGCAGGTTGACGGTCCCCGGATCCAGCCGCTTGACGCCTGGGCCGTACTCAGACCCTCTCACGACGCTCTGGGCTTCTGGCGGCCAAGTCACTACGACCGGCCTGTGGGTGGCAAGGAACGTGAGGATCGGCACGATCGCCAAAGTCGCGGACATCGTACATCCGGTGACGCGCAAAGCCCGCCCGAAGTTCCAGGACCGGTACGACGCCCCCGTGCCGGGTGGGGACGCATCCTTCAACGTCGTGCCACGTATTCTCCTGAGGGCCCTTAGGTAGACTCGAACGTAGTCCGTTCGGATGCCGGACAGGGCCGGAACACTGCGATGAAACTCAAGACGCCAGGCAAGGTCCTGATCTTCCTCATGGTCCTCGTCGCCGCCGTTTTCGGCACCATGAAGTACCAAGAGACGCAAGGCGGGGCGAAGTCAGGGCCGGGATCGAACACGGCCGGCTTCGGCACCGTCAAGGTCGATGGCGAGCAAGGCATCCTGAACCGTCCGCTCCGTGTCGGGGTCGTCACGTGGCCCGGCTATATGGGCGGCGTGACCGCCAACAACGGGTTCGCCCCCAACAAAGACTGCATCTATTGGCGGAACCACAAACTCCTTGTGGAATTCAAACTGATGGAAGACGTCGACGTCCGCGCCAAAGCGTTCGCTAACGGCGACGTCGACGTCGTCTGGTCCACGGTGGACTTCCTCGCGAACGAAGGCCCCGGCTTCCGAAAGGGCGGGACGCCCGCCAAGGCCGTCATGCAGGTCGACTGGTCGCGCGGCGGCGACGCCATCGTCGTCGACGGCAGCATCAACCGGATCGAAGACCTGCGCGGAAAGAAGATCAGTCTGGCGCTGTTCACGCCGTCGCACTGGCTCCTTGTCTCGATGCTCCGGAACTCGAGCCTCGAAGACGCCGAGCAGACGAAGATCATCAAGAACCTGGTCGGGAAGAACGCGTCGCCTGACGCCCGCGCCGACTTCGTCGCCGGGAAAGTCGACGCGGCCGTCGTATGGGAGCCCGACGTCGCCGAAGCGCTCGCCAAGCGGCCCGGCTCGAAGATCCTCGTTTCGTCCAAGACCGCCGCGAACCTGATCGCCGACCTCATGATCGCGCGGCAGGAGTTCATCGACAAGCATCCGGACGTCATCCGGGCGTTCATCCAAGGTTGGATGGAAGGCACGGAGGACGCCAACAGGAACCTGGACAAGGTCGTCCAGCTGATGATGGACAACATGCCGCTCTATAAAGACCTCGGCCCCGAGACCTCGAGGGACAACGTCACGACCGTCAAGTGGGCCGACCTTGCCGACAACGCCAAGATGTTCGGTCTCGACGGCTCCGAGCCCCTGTTCGACAGGATCTTCAAAGACGCGAGCGACGCCTGGGTCAAGTTCGGCTATATCGGGCAGCGCATGTCTCCGGCCGACGCGAAAAGCGACCAGATGCTGAGGCAGATCTTCGCCTCGATCCCCAGCGCAGAACGGTCCGTGACTCCGAAAGAAGAGTTCCCGGTCTCGAAGCCGCCGACCACCACCGATCATAAGCCCCTCTCGACCAAGCCGATCGCGCTTTACTTCCAAACCGGAAGCTCACAGCTCGACGACAACGCCAAACAACTGCTCGATTCGGTCGCCACGACCGCCCACGAGTTCTCGAACGCCTACATCGGCGTCGAGGGGAACACCGACAACGTCGGGAACGCGGGACAGAACGTCGCGCTCAGCGAAAAGCGCGCCGCCTCCGTCGTCCGTTACCTCGTCGGCAAGTACGGCTTCGACCGCAACAGGTTCATCCCCAAGGGGAACGGCCCGTACAAGCCCGTCGCCGACAACGGCTCGTCCGAAGGCCGCGCCCGCAACCGCCGCACGGACGTCGTCCTGATCAAACGCTGACATGCAGGTCCGGGGGAAGCTCTCACCGCAGTCCGACTTCGCCCTCGGCCTTACGGGGATCTTCGTCGTGGTCGCCGTGTGGTGCGCCATCACCTATTCGGGAGCGGTGAAGCCGCTGTTCCTCCCCTCGCCGACCCTCATCTGGGAGGGCGCGGGCGAGTTCGCGAAGCAAGGATGGTTGGTCGACGCGGTCAAGAACAGCACCGTCCGCGTCCTCTTGAGCCTTCTCCTCGTGACGGCGATCGGAGTCCCCATCGGCGTCTTGATGGGCGCGTTCCCTCAAGTCGACGCCGTCCTCAGGAAGATCGTCAGTGCGGGTAAGAGCGTCCCCACGACGGGCCTCGTCGGCCTCGTCGTCCTGTGGTTCTCGGTGGAGGAGAAGGCGAAGATCGTCTTCCTCTTCCTCGGCGCGATCTTCTACATGATCGTGCTCGTCAAGAACGCCGCCGCCTCCGTGAGAGAGGACTATGTCCGCGTCGCGCTCGACATGGGCGCGAACCAGACGCAAGTCTTGACCAAGGTGCTGGTGCCAGGCGCCTTGCCCCAGATCTGGGAAGCCGTCGCCGTCTGCAACGGCATCATGTGGACGTACATCGTCCTCGCCGAATACATCAACAGCAACGTCGAACAGATCGGCCTCGGCTACCTGCTCAACATCGGGAGCCGGACACAGGACTCGGGCAAGGTCTTCGCCACATTGATCCTGATCGGGCTCGTCTCCACCGCGACCGACTGGATCATGCAGACGGTCAAGAAGAGGTTCTTCGCATGGTAGACCCCCAGTTCGGTCCGGACACCCGACCGCCCGCCATCGACTTCCGCAGCGTCTCCAAGTCCTTCACCGTGAAGAACAACAAGGACACGGAAGTCCTCCACGTCGTCGACGACATGTCCTTCGTCGTCCCCGACAAGCCCGACGGCGAGTTCGTCGCGCTCCTCGGCCCTTCGGGCTGTGGCAAGAGCACGATCCTTGGCATGCTCGCCGGACTGACGAAGCCCGACAAAGGCGAGGTCCACATCTTCGGCAAAAAGGTCGAAGACCTCAGCCCCGACGCCGTCACCGTGCCCCAGTCGTACACCTGCTTCCCGTGGCTCAGCGCGCTCGGCAACGTCGAGTTCGGGCTCAAGCTGAACCCGGCGACGCGCGCGGACGCGACCGAGGTCGCGACGACGTACCTTCAAAAGGTCGGACTCGGCGACCGCCTCCACGCGATGCCCTCCGAACTCTCGGGAGGCATGCAACAGCGGGTGGCGATCGCCCGCGCCCTCGCCGTCAAGCCCAAAGTGCTCCTCATGGACGAGCCGTTCGGCGCCCTCGACGCCAACATCCGGACGGACATGCAAGCCATGCTCCTCAGCCTCTGGGCCGAGGAAAAGAACACGGTGGTGTTCATCACCCACGACATCACGGAAGCCATCCTCCTCGCCGACCGGATCCTCGTCCTTTCGACCAAGCCCGCCCACATCATCCAGGACGTGAACGTCCCCTTCCCGCGGCCAAGGCCGTCGAACGTCGCCTTCGACCCGCACTTCATCGCCCTCAGCCAGTCGCTGCTCGGACTGCTGAAGACGACGCCGGGCACGGGCGGTCAGGTCCGCGTCACGGTCTGAGCGGAGCGGCCCCTACACCCAACCCCGGGTGTGGCACGCTTCGGCGACCCGCTGCACGGAGACCGTGTACGCCGCCAGGCGCGTGTGCATCGAACCGCTCTCGCGCACGCTGTGCACCGAATGGAACGCCTCGGTCATGATCGCGTCCAGCTTGCCGTAGACCTTCGCCCGGTCCCACTTGTCGAGCGCCGCGTTCTGCACCTGCTCCATCCAGGACACCGTCACCCCGCCCGCGTTGCAGAGGAAGTCCGGGATCACGTAGACCCCGCGTTCGTACAGGATCTTGTCGGCTTCCGGGGACGTCGGCCCGTTGGCCAGTTCCGCCGAGACCTGGCACCGCAATCGACCCGCGTTCTCGGCGGTGATCACGTTCTCCAGCGCGCTTGGCAGCAGCACGGTGACGTCCAGCTCCAGCAGCTCTTCGTTCGTGACCGGCGTCGTGCCGGGGAAGCCGACGACCGAACCCGTCGCGTTCTTGTAAGCGACCAAGTCCTTGTAACACAGCCCGTCCGGACTGAAGACGCCTCCTTTCGAGTCGCTCGCCGCGACCACCGTCGTGCCGAACATCTCCTCCAGCAGCCTGTGCGCGTGCTGGCCGGCGTTGCCGTAACCTTGGACCGCGGCCGTCGCCTGGCCGAGGTCGCAACCCGCCGTCGCCGCCCATTCGCGCAGCGTATACATGCCGCCGCGGGCGGTGGCGTCGTCCCGACCGGCGATCCCGCCGACGTTCAACGGCTTGCCCGTGATGACCCCCGACTGGTGCTTGCCGTGGATGGCTTCGTATTCGTCCATCATCCACGCCATGATCTGCGGGTCGGTGTAGACGTCCGGTGCGGGGACGTCGCGCTCCGGGCCGACGACGTTGCTGATCTGTCGGATGAAGCCGCGCGCGAGGCGCTCTTTCTCGCCCGCCGACATCGCCTTGGGGTCGCAGACCACGCCGCCTTTTCCGCCCCCGAGCGGGATGTCGACCGCGGCCGTCTTCCACGTCATCCACGCGGCGAGGGCGCGGACGGTGTCGACCGTCTCTTCCGGATGCCAACGGATCCCGCCCTTGGCCGGCCCGCGCGCGTCGTTGTACTGGACGCGGAAGCCTTGGAAGGTCTTGACCCGGCCGTCGTCCATCCGGACGGGGATGCGCACCCAGTATTCGCGCATCGGCCACCGGAGGAATTCGTGGGTGGAGGGGTCGAGGTTGAGACGCGCAGCAGCCTCATCGAGTTGCGCTTGCGCCGTTGCAAACGGGTTCGACATACGCCCCGGTTTTACCCCTGTCGCGCGGCCGGTGAACGTGGGGTTTTTGGGAAGCTTTGGGGGAGTTCGGGGGTTCGGACGGATCGAATTGGTTCGGGGGTTCGGGTTGCTCCGGTGGTTCGGGTGTGCATGAGGTCCTCCCCTGATTGCGGATGCCTTGTGCCGCCATCGGGGGAGGTGCCCGCAGGGCGGAGGGGGTAGAGGGGGCATTCGGACATCCGAGTGGTACGGCCGTTCGGACAATTCAGCGTGCATGAGGTCCTCCCCTGATCGCGGATGGTTCGTGCCGCCATCGGGGGAGGTGCCCGCAGGGCGGAGCGGGTAGAGGGGACCGTTCGGACATACGAGTGGTACGGCCGTTCGGACAAATCAGCGTGCATGAGGTCCTCCCCTGATCGCGGATGGCTTGTGCCGCCATCGGGGGAGGTGCCCGTAGGGCGGAGGGGGTTCCCCCTGAGACGCGCCCCCTCCGTCAAGCGGCACGATCCCTCCGCTTGCCACCTCCCCCGCTGTCCCGCACGGGCATCGGGAAAGCAGGGGAGGACCTTGTTCGGGACGACTCTTAGCAGATCCTCCTGATCGCGGAGCGTCCGTGACGCCATCGGACAACGTCCCGCCCCCGCTCCCCCGTCGTCCCGAGCGGAGCCGAGGGACCTCCCTCTTGACCGTCGACGCCCCACCACCGCTCTCACGTCGTCCCGAGCGAAGCCGAGGGACCTCCCTCCCGACCACCGACAGCCCACCCCCGCTCCCACGCCGTCCCGAGCGGAGCCGGGGGACCTCCCTTCCGACGTACAACGTCCCGCCTCTGCTCGCACGTCATCCCGAGCGAAGCCGAGGGGCCACCTTCCCGACCTCCGACAGCCCACCCCCACTCTCCCGTCGTCCCAAGCAGAGCCGCAGGCCCTCCCTCCCGACCGCCGACCCCCCGCCCCTGCTCGCACGTCATCCCGAGCGGGGCCGAGGGACCTCCCTTCCGACGGAC